>DMID01000247.1 GCA_003449195.1 Lysobacteraceae bacterium
CGCCCAGCTCGCGCGCAGCCTGCGCCAGCGCCTGTTCCGCGGCCGCGGCATCGAGCGCGGCCGTGTTGAGGCTGACGCCGGCCAGACGCGCGGCCGGGTTGGTCCTGCGCGCCAGATCCACGTAGAGCCGCGCGGCGGAGGCCAGATCGGGCAAGGGATACTCGGGCCAGCTGAGCACCTGCGTGCGCAAGGGGTCGTGGCAGAGGATCAACGCATCCGGCTGCGAACCATGCAGCAACCCCAGGGTGACCCCCGCATAGGCCGGGTGGTAGATCGAGCCCTGGCCTTCGATGAGATCCCAATGTTCCGGCTCGGCGGCCGGAGAAATGCATTCGGCCGCACCGGCGATGAAATCGGCGACTACCGCATCGATGGCGATGCCCGCGCCGGCAATCATGATCCCGGTCTGTCCGGTGGCGCGGAAATCGGCATCAAGACCGTGCTTGCGCATCGCATCGGCCAATGCGAGCGCGGTGTATTTCTTGCCCAGCGCACAATCGGTGCCGACCATTGCCACGCGCTTGCCGCTGCGCCGCTTGCCCGTGGCACGGGGCAGATCGGCCGGGGGACGGCGCACATCCACCAGCCGGCTGCCGGCCGAAGCGGCCGCCAATGCCAGGCCGGACACCGTGGCCAACGGCGTATGCAGGCCACTGACGATGTCCAGACCGGCTTCGGCCGCTGCCGTCAGCATTGGCGCCCAATGCGCCGGGATGCGCCCGCCCGTCGGGGTCACGCCGATCAGCAACGAACGCGCGCCGGCAAATGCCGCCGCCGCCGGGGTCATCTCGGGCAAGCCCAGATCCACCGTGCCGCCGGGCATGTGCATCTGGCCGATGCAGCTTTCAGGTGCCCAGTCGCGCAGGCCGAATGCCGTCTTGGCCTTCAACGCATTGGTTTCTTCGCCGAGAAAAAGCAGGTATGGCCGGCGCAGGCTCACCACGTTCAACGCGGGCACGGTCACGGCCATGTTCTCCCGATGGCATGTCCCCGCGTCTTGTCTTGCATGCGCCTTCTCCGGTCGGACTGGCCCGGGCCGTCGCGGCTTGGGCATGCCTCGATTTGACCACCCCGCACGACGCGGCGAATCGGAAGAAACCCTCATCCTCGGCCTGCGATCGCCTCTCGGCGGATCGCTTGCCGGCATGCAAGGCAGGTGCTAAAAAACCGTCACGCGGATGCAATGAAGCCGCACCGCTGCACGGAGGGGTTCCATCCGGATTCCCGAGGCGTCGCCCGAATTTCGCCACGCATGCCATGTTGATGCTTGATGCCCTTCCCCCGCAGGCGCCCGCGAACGGCGGCGACACCGACCGTGCCGCCCTGATCAAGTCGCTCGACATGGCCTCGCTGTGGCAATCCTGCGCATCCCTGATCAGCAAGGCCCTGCCTTGCCATTCGTGCAGCCTGCTGTTCGACATCGACGGCTACCAGCCGCATCAGGGCCGGCATCATCTGAGCGCGGGGCAGGAGGACGGAACGCGCATGGTCAACAGCCTCGACGTGGCGGCGCCGTATCTCGATGCAAACCCGAAAATCCCCTGGTACACGTTCTCGCAGATCGCACGACAGGACGTGAATGCCGGCGAGCGGCTCAAGGCACAAAACCCGTCGCCCGGCTGGCAGGACTTCATCCACATGGCGTTCTGGAACGGCGCGCATCTGGAGGCCGTGCTGAGCATCCGCCTGCATGCAGACCATGCACGGCTCAGCGCGCGCGAGCTCGGCTTCCTGGCCGACCTCTATCCGCTGCTGGATGCCAGCCTGCAGCGCGTGCGCGCACTGGAGTCCGAGCGCGGCCGCCACCATGCGCTAACAACCGTGCTGCACGGATTGCCGCTGGCCGTCATCCTGCTCGACGACCACCTCGCGCCGTCCTGCATGTCGCTTGAAGCCATCCGCATCTGCCGGCGCTGGAGCACCGACACCGAGCGTGCGGGACGATTGCCGCATGCCATCGATGCGCCGTTGCGCGAGTGGTTCCCGGGCACTGCGGCGGCATCGGCGGCCCTCGGTGACGAACCATCGCCGGGAACATCGCTGTCCCTCCGGCACCCGAGCCGTCCGCAGCTGCAACTGCGCGTGGAGATCGGTTTCACCCCACGCAGGCCCGGCGAGCGCGCCCATCACCTGCTCATCCTGAGCACCGGCGGCGAGGACGAGGGCATCGACGCCAGCTCACCACGCACGCTGTCGCTATTGCAATGCCTGTCGCCCAGCGAGAGAAAAGTCGCGCTGCTGGTGGCCGGCGGGCTGCGCAACGACATGATTGCGCAGAAGCTGTGCCGCTCGCGCAAGACGATCGAAAGCCAGATCAGCTCCATCTTCCGGAAATTGAACGTCGGCAACCGCACCCAGCTGGCCCGCCTGTTCGATTGAACCGCATCGCGCCGGTGCCGGTTGCCATCGGCTCACTCCCGGCCGGCAAACAGGAAATAGTCGTGCGCGGCGCGGGCGACCTGCGCCATCATCCGGTCCTTGGCGGCATCGTCCTGCTCGGACTTCTCGAACACCGCGATGACGACCCGGCCGCGTCCGGACGGCAGCGTGATCACGCCGACATCGTTGGCCACGTCGTCCACCGAGCCGGTCTTGTGCGCCACCGGCGTGGCGTCGGGCAACATGCCCTTGAGCCGCTGCCGGCCGGTACGGCAGTCGAGCATGATCGACTCGAGCACGGCGGTGGTGGCCGGCTTGAGCACCTTGCCCTGCCACACGCGCGACAGCAGCGCGGCCATGCCGGCCGGCGTGCTGGTGTCGCGCGGATCGGCGTCGTAGGCCAGGCGCAGGGCGCGGGACTCGGCCGAATCATGGTGCTGCGCTTCCAGCCTGGCGTAGGCGGCCGGGCTCAACGGCGCAGCCTGCGAGGCCGAGGCATCGCCATAGAAATTGGCCAGCATCTCCCAGATGTAGCGGTCCACGCGGATGCCCTCGATGCCCAGCGCATGCAACCGCGCCGCCACCGCAGCAGTGCCGCCGCCGAGCTTGATCAGGATGTCGGTGGCGTTGTTGTCGCTGACCGTGAGCATCATGTGCAGCAGGTCGTGCACGGTGATCGCCGAACCCGGCGTGAGGTGGGTGTCGATCGGCCCGCCCATGCCCGGATAGATGTCTTCCGCCTTCAGCACGACCGGCCGCTGCAGGTCGAGCTTGCCTTCGTCCACCAGACTGAGGATGTGCACGGCCACCGGCACCTTGACGGTGCTGGCCATCGGAAAGCCGATCTGCGGATTCACCGAGGCCGTGCGGCCGCTGTCCAGATCGAGCACGTACACGCCGATCTGTCCGTCGAAAGGCGCGGTGATGCGATCCAGTTCCGCCTGCAGGCCGGCAGCCGGTTTGCCGTGTGCGAATGCTGGTGCGGCCACGGCCGGCGTGCACATGGCCAATGCCAGCGCGGGAAGCAACACCCAGCGCGACAAGCGGCGCCGCTTGCGCGCATGCGCGGAAACCGCGGCATGGGATGCCGTCATCGGGGAACTCCTGATCGGGTCGGGGAAATGAAGGGCCGGAATCGGCATCGAGCCTTGCACCGGACGCTGATGCTCCGCCACAAGACGCAGGCAACGCGGTGCCTTCGCAATGATGATCCTGCCAGTCTCGTCACGGCGTGCCTGCAGCGGCCTTGGCCGGCCGCAGTACGCCGGCGCGGCGCAGCGATTTCAGCACCGGTGCCAGCGGCAGGGCCGCGGCGGTGCCGCGATGGCCGTATACGGTGTGCGCACGGAACAGCGAGTTGAGGATGGCTTCCTCGGTGGCTTCGGCCGTGGCCTGGAACAGGGGCGTCATGTGCTCGCCGGATACGCTTTGCGCCGCTTGCACGGCGGCATCCGGGTCGCGCAGGTTCGCCTTGGCAGTGGAAAAGGCGATCACGTAGTCGCCCGAGCCGTTGGACATCACCGAGCCGGTGCGTGCCAGACCGACCAGCGCGCGCCTGGCCAGGCGTTGCAGGGCAGCCGGATCGAGCGGCGCATCGGTGGCCACCACCATCATGATGCTGCCGTCGCCCGTGCTCGGCGGCGGCGCACCGAGGTTGCGCGCGTATTCGGACGGATCGGGTAGCGCCTTCCACACCGGCACGCCGGCGATGGTGAGGTCGCCGCCGAAATTGCTCTGCACCAGCACGCCGACGGTATAGCCGCCGTCGCCTGCCGCAAGATGCCGCGAACTGGTGCCGATGCCGCCTTTCCAGCCGAAGGCCACGGTACCGGCACCGGCACCGACGTCGCCTTCGGCCACATCGCCACGCGAGACCCCGGCCAATGCCTGCTCCACCAGCGCCGGGGTCAGCGGACGGGCGCGGATGTCGCTGAGGTAGCCATCGTTGGTTTCGCCGACCACGGGATTGATCGAGCGCACCTTGTCCATGCCCGGCTGGCGCAGCAGCCAGTCGACGGTGGCATCGGCCACCTTCCACGTGCTCAGCGTGCCGGTCAGCATGATCGGCGTTTCCAGCTCGCCGAGCTCCTGCACCTGGGTAACGCCGGCAAGCTTGCCGAAGCCGTTGCCGACCAGAATCGCCGCCGGCACCCGCTGCCGGAACAGGTTGCCCGGATGCGGAGACACCACGGTGACGCCGGTGTGGAAGCGCCGGCCCTCGGCCAACGTGGCATGGCCGACGCCCACCCCGTCCACGTCGGTGATCGCATTGCGCGGACCGGTCGGCAGCGTGCCGATGACCACGCCCACGTCGCGCGCACGCGGACGCGCCTGTTCGGCGGCATGGGCCTGCAACACGGCGCTGGCCGCCAACAGGGCACACAACAACGGAGAGGATTTTTTCATCAGGGGAGTCTTCGGGTCACGTCAGTGTAATTACATCACCGGAACGACAACGCCGCCGGTTTCCCGGCGGCGTGCGGCAACATCAAAAATCGATGTCGAGGTTCACGTACATCGCGCGACCGGTGATGCCGTAGATGGTCTGGTAGAACGGGTACCAGGTGATGGTCGAATCCTTAGGCCCGTATTTGTTGAATATGTTGGTCACGTCCAAACCCAAACGCATCTTGTCGGTGATCGCCTTGGAAACACCGCCATTCCAGACCGTGAACGCCGGCAACCGCCCCGCACCGCTGTAATTGACCCGGGTGCCGTTCCGCCAGCCATACACATTGGCCGACCAATCCCCCTTGTTCCACGCCAGCGTCAAGTTGGTACGGGTGCGGAAAGCCACCGGCTGGCTGTAACGGCACGCGGACTGGCCGTAAGAGCACCCCATGTAGTCCACCCACGGGTCGCCCGCCACTTCCTTGACTTCGTACTTGAGCGTCTTGCTCATGCCCATGTTGGCGGTGAAATTGCCCAGCACGTCCGATTTCCACGAATACTTCAGGCTGGCGTCGAAGCCGCTGGTCCGCACGCCGGCCTGGTTCACCGCACCGATGGTCAGGTCGGTGAGATTGCCATCGGCGTCACGGGTGACATAGCCGGCATAGGCGGCACAACCGGCCGAACTGGAATCCACGGCCTGTCCATTCGAGGTTCGACCCAGCAAGCAATCGGCATTGCCGCTGAGGATTTGCCCGGCACTCAGGTACTGGCTCTTGCCTTTCAGCTCCACCGACCACCAGTCCGCACTCAGCGAAAGGCCATCGAACACGTCCCAGACCACGCCGATGCCATTGGACGTTGCGGTTTCCTCATGCAAGGCCGTGCTGTCGCCACCCGATGTGTACCAGAAGTGATCGTCATGACTCCCGCTGTAGCAGGACGTCACGTCCGCGGTGTTGGTCAGGTCCAGCCCGTCAACGCGGCACAGGTACTCATTGGTGAAGGTGCCGTATTGCCGCACCGGATCGCCGTAAATCCACATGATGTTCGGCGCCATGAAGCTGGTCTGGTGACTGCCGCGCACCAGCAGGCTCTTGATCGGCCGCCATTCCAGCGCGGCCTGCCAAGTCATCGCGCTGCCGATGCTGGAGATGTCGTCGTACTTGTCCCAGCGCCCGGCGATGTCGGCGGTCAATTGCCTGAAAATCGGGATACGGAATTCCAGGCCCGCACCATAGCGATCGCGCGCGCCGCCGCCGGAGGTGGCGGTGTAATTGAAGGTATGGTCGGCACCCTCGTAGGTGGCGGTGCTGCGGTAATCCGGCCCAAGCTGCAACTTGGTGTGCGCCGCTTCTAACACTGCCGCCATTTCCACATCCCCCGCAGGCAGCGCGAACAGCGGGCCGCTGAACACGAACTGCGCCTGGCTGGCTTGCGAGACGTTCCTGTTGTGAATCGGGCGGGTCATCTCGTTGTATTTTTCCGCCGTGATCGTGTTGAACAACCGCGCCGGATCGATGTCGTAGATCGGGTAATCGTATCCCCAGAAATTCAGGGTGCCGGACGATCCGCCGAACAGGAACTCCTCCACCTTGTCACGGGTCAGCTGCCGCCATGAGCTTTTCACTTCGTCGCGCGCGTAGCTGAGGCTTGCATCCCAGTCGAAGCGGTCGAACACCGTGCCGCGCAAGCCGACGTTGGCGCTGACCATGTTTTCCTCCCAGACCCGCTTCGGCACGCCGCCGATGGCATCCGGATCAACCGCGCGTTGATACCAGATATAACCAAAGTCCGGGTCGTAACCCTCGCCGTAGATGAACAGGCTGGACCGGTTGGCGCTGATCGAGCGCGACTTCATTCCCAGAAACTGGCCGTAAGCTTCCAGCTTGTCGGTCAGCTTGTAGTTGCCGGAAACATAGCCCGAAGTCTTCTTGTATTGATTGGAAAGGATATTGCCGTCGTAATAATTCATGCTGCCGCAATACGTGGGCAATTTCGCGGCGGCGCTTGGGTAGATCGGCACGGCTCCAGCCAAGGCACAGGTATTGCGCAACGCCGCCGCATCGGTGTCTTCGGCGCTTCCGATCAGTTGCCCGTTGCTGCCGAGCCAATATTCTTCGTCGGCATCGGTATCGAGGTTGTAGCCGTACAGGTACGAGCTTGTCACCTGCGCATAGGTCGGATGGCCCGGGTCTTTGTTTCCCGGCGAGTTCCAGCCACTGGGGATGACATTCGTGCGCTGGCCGGCGCGAATCGGTTCACGGTTCAACTGCTCGAACGCATAGGTGACGCTGCCGCGATCCCAGGCCTTGCCACCCACCCACTGGAATTGGCCGGTATCGCCGCCGCCATCGCTGGTCGTGCCGCCGCGCAGGCGGATGTGGTTGCCTTCCCAGTTTTCCTTGGTGACGATATTGACCACGCCGGCCACCGCGTCGGAACCGTAAATCGCCGACGCGCCATTGTTGAGTACCTCGATGCGTTCGACTGCCGCCGCCGGAATGCTGCCAAGGCTGACGCCGGTGGCATCCGGAGTGGAAGAAGTGGCGTAATCGGCGGTGCGCTTGCCGTTGATGAGGATCAACTGATAACCAACACCCAAGCCGCGCAGATTGATGAACTGCGCATCAGGCTGCTGCGTGGCGCCGGAATTCAATTCGCCCGCCACCATCTCGCCATTGTTGCTCGGCAAGGTGCGCATGACCTCGGTGATGGTGCTGAACCCCTGCTTCTTGATGTCCTCGGCGGTGATCACCACCACCGGCGTCGGCCCCTCGGTTTCTGCCCGCTTGATGCGCGAACCGGTGACTTCGACCTTGTCCAGCGTCTTGGCCTTGGCGGTGCCGGATTCGGTCGTCTCGGCGGACGCGGCTGCCGACGCTTCCTGAGACGATGCGGCGGGAAGACCATCGGCCAGCGCGATGGCCGGCATCGCCATGCCGGCGACGATGGCGGCGAACAACGGACATCTGTGTGGCGAACGACGACGATTGCGCATGAAGGAACTCTCCGGGGTTGTTGCCTGTGGGGGACAGCGATGGGTCGCGATTCGGTCGTCATCACGGCAACGGAAAAGCGGCGTGCGAACAATTCCCCTGCCATGCGTGGCCTGGTCCGGCCTTCGCTGCATGCGTTGCGCTTGCGTTCGCCGGTTCCCGTAACCGCATGCCGGAACCCATCCCGGTTCCGCAACGACGTGGCCGATGCTAGGAGGCGCCCGATGCCGGATGCATCGGGGAAAACCCGCAATCTTCCGCTGATGCGGCCGGCGCGCATTGCAAGCGGGGCGGGCATCGCGCAGGCTGGGCTGCGCGCAATCCGACGACTGCCACCGCAGGATCACATCGCCTCTCGCAACGCCTTCGGCACATCCACCATCGCCCCCGACGCGGCCCATCCATCGACGAACACAGGCACCGCCCGATGAACCTGCAACCCCTGCGCACGTGGACCCTGACCATTGCCCTGCTGGCGACGGCTACCGCTGTTTCCGCGCCGTCCCTCGCGCACGACGGGCTTGTACGGACACAGGCCTCCGATGCGCAGGCCAAGGCCGATGCTTTCGATGCCATCATGCGCGGCCACGGCATCCCCGGCGCGCAGCTGCTGTGGTCGCACGCCGGCACGAGCGAGGAATTCGATTACGGCGTCACCCGCCTGCATGCCGCCGACAAGGTCACGCCGGACACGGTGTTCGAGGCCGCATCGCTGTCCAAGGTGCTGGCCGCCTACATCGTCATGCGGATGGTCGATGCGGGGCAGATGGACCTGGACACGCCGCTGTGGAACTACTGGCATTCCCCGCGCACGCGCGACAACCCACAGGCGCGCAGGATCACCACGCGCATGGTGCTCGACCACACCACCGGCCTGAAGAACTGGCAGGTATCCCCGTCAAGCCCCGCCATCGACACCGCGCCACTGGAGAGCCTGTTCGAACCTGGCGCCCGGTATTCGTATTCCGGCGAAGGCTTCTACCTGTTGCAGAAGACCGTCGAGCACATCACCGGCACGGCATGGAACGAACTGGCCGGCAAGGAAGTGTTTGCACGCTTCGACATGCCCGACAGCAGCTACGTGGCGGTGCCCGCGCAGGAATCGCATCGCGCCCGCGGCCACGATGCCGACGGCGTGCCTGACGACGGCCCGGGCTATGCGCATGCCAACACCGCGTACACGCTGGTCACCAACGCGCGCGATTACGGGAACTTCATCCGCGGCGCCTTGTTCGAAGGCAAGGGCCTGGCGCCGGCCACCCACGCGCTGATGCTGGCCGCGGCCAGCGACGCCGACGATCATGCCGTGCCCAGCCCCGCCGACCCGTACGTCAGCTGGGGGCTCGGCGTCGGCTTGCAAAAGGTCGCCGGCCGCACGCTGGTCTGGCACTGGGGCGACAACCCGGGCTACAAGGCCTTCTTCGTGCTCGACCCGGCCAGCGGCGACAACCTGATCCTGTTCACCAACAGCGACAAGGGCTTGTCCACCTACAAGCAGGTGCTGAACCTGTTTTTCGGCAAAGGCGACTATCCGGCCGTGGACTGGGCCCGTTCGCAGAGCTGAAATGCTCCCGACCGGGCAGGGAAATGCATCGCCCCGCCGACCTGCGATGCATTCACTGTTTCCGCGTCAGCCGGCTGGAGGACAGCATGCCCGCGCCACCGGGCAACATGATCGGACGCGTGCGGACATCGAAGTACCCCGATCCAGCCACGACCCGATGAACGGCAATCCGGGGGCATGCACGAAACTGCCACCGGACCTGAGCTTTACAAGGATTGAAGCGTCCTCGTTTTTCCGA
>DMID01000172.1:0-20358 GCA_003449195.1 Lysobacteraceae bacterium
CTGGCTGGCCACCGGCGCGTGGGACAAGGGCGAGGCGGCCTCGGCCCGTGCGGCGGCCCTGATCGCCGCGGTCCGCGCCGGCTGAACCTGGCTGCAGCGGCCCATCAGGCCGGCTCATCAGGCCACGCCGCTCCGGCGGCGCGGCCTGTCGTCGAGCATCACGCCTTCTGCAAGCCGGGCTTGCCGTGCTCGATGGCGAAACGGGCGAAGGTTTCCTGCCGGGCATCGGGCACCATCACCCGGTCCAGCGTCTTCATGTCGCCGATGCAGGTTTTCCGGTCCACCTCGCACAGCACGTAACCGCGTTTGTCGGTGGTGGCCTTGAGGTGCGGGCTGTGGGCCAACGTGTTTTGCGCCTGCTCGTCGACGCCCAGGCCATCGGAGCCGGAAGTGATCGAGGTGGCGAGGAACTCGCTGGAGATCACCCCCGAATCGGCATTGTCCTGCACCAAGTCGCTTGCATAGTGGCGGTGCGCATCGCCGCACACGGTGACCACGTTGCCGTAACCCACCTGCCGGATCCGCTCCAGCAAGCGACGCCGGCTGGACAGGTAGCCCGACCACTGGTCGTCCGACGTCTCGATCCTGCCGTTCTTCTCGCGCGCATAGTTGCCCAGCGCCACCTGATGCGCGATCACGTGCCAGCGCGGTGCGGCATCGGCCAGCCCGTCGAACAGCCATTTCTCCTGCGCCGCGCCGACGATGCTGCGCTGCGCGGATTCCACCAGCGCCCGGTCGTTCATGTCCACCTGCTTGCTGCGGTACTGGCGGGTATCGAGCAGGTGCAGGTCCAGCAGGTTGCCGTAGCGTGCGCGGCGGTACAGCTGCATGTGGCCGTTGTCGGGGAACGCGCTGCGGCGCAGCGGCATGTTCTCGTAATACGCCTGGAAGGCACCGGCACGGCGCAGCAGGAACAACGGACTGGGCGTGTCGTCCTGGTCCTCGTCGCCGGCCCAGTTGTTGTCCACCTCGTGGTCGTCGAAGGTGACGAACCACGGCGCGGCGGCATGCGCGGCCTGCAGGTCGGCATCGGTCTTGTACTGCGCATACCGGCGCCGGTAATCGTCCAGCGTGTACAGCTGCGGCCCGGCATGGCGGCGCAGCGGCGTGAACGGACGGCCGTTCATCTTGCGCTGGCCGGTCGACCCTGCGCCTTCGTAGATGTAATCGCCGTAATGGAACACGAAATCCAGCGGCTCCTCGGCGATCCGGCGCCAGGCCGTGTAGTGGCCTTCCTCGTAATGCTGGCAGCCGGCCACGGCGAAACGCACCCGGTCCACCGTGGCGCCCGCGGCGGGCAAGGTGGACGTGCGGCCGATCGCGCTGCTGTAGCCGGCCACGTCGAACCGATACCAGTACGGACGGGCCGGTGCGAGCCCGGCCAGCTCGACGTGCACCGAATGGCCCAGCTCCGGATGCGCCAGCGCACTGCCCTCGCGCACGATCTTGCGGAAGCCTTCGTCCTCGGCCAGCGCCCAATTCACCGCGACCGGCTGGGTCGGCATGCCGCCGCCGAATTCCAGCGGCGCCAGTGCCAGACGCGTCCACAACACGAAGCCGTCGGGCAACGGGTCACCCGAGGCGATGCCCAGCGTGAACGGCGTGCTGGCAAAGCGCGGCGACTTGAGCAGGTTTCTCGGGTTGAGCGCCACGGCATCGGCGGCCAGCGCATGCGCCGTGCCCATCCACGCGCCCAGCGCGGAGAGGCCGGCCAGCGAGACGAACTGCCTGCGATTGATCCCTTTCATCCCGAAGCCCTCAGTTGTAGATCAGGTGCACGTAGAAAAAGCGGCCGTAATCGTCGATCTCGGTGCGGTACTTGCCTTCCGGACCGGTGCTGTAGGTCGGCTGCGTGTTGAAGATGTTCTTGGCTTCGTACTTGACGGTGAAATGCCGGCCCACCCGGTGACTGAAGGCCAGGTTGTAGGTCATGTACGGGTCGTAGTACGAGTCCAGCCACACCGTGTCGCCGAAATCCACCAGCATCCGGCTGCGGTAGTTGCCCGACAGGCGCAGCTGGGCACGCTGCCACGGCATGCGCCAGATGAGCGAGCCGTTCAAGGACCACTCCGGCTGGTAGAGCAGGCGGTCCAGCCGACGCGTGCTGCCATCGCTGGTCATGTAATCGGTCTGCCCGTCCAGGCGCGTGGCATTGAAGAACATGTCGAAACGCTGCCGCCCCCATTGCAGGTTGCGGTTGGCGATGGCCAACTCGATGCCGCGCAGTTTGGACTTGTCCGTGTTCATCGGCTGGGTCACCTTGTAGGTGACGTCGTCCACGTCCGCATACGTGGTCAGCGTGTAGATGTCGTCCTTGATCTGCTTGTCGAACAGGGCGACCGAGACGATGCCGTTGTTGCCGTTGAAGTACATGTCCCAGCCAAGATCCAGGTTGGTGGACTTGCGCGGCTTCAGGCCGGGATTGCCCTGCTTGATCGTGCAATAGCCGTGGCCGTCGTCGCTGTCGCCGCAACTGGTGCTGGAAGCCTGGGCGATGTTGCTGGGGGTCGGCCGTCCCAGGGTGCGGCTGGCCGAAAAGCGCAGACGCTGGCCGTCGCCGATCTTGAACACGCCATTGAGCGAGGGCAGGAAATTGCTGTACCCGCCCGTGGCCTTGCGGAAACCGGCCGTGTAGGTGGTGCCGCCATCATTGCTGAAAGGGCTGTAGGCATCGAAGGAGGCATGGTCGTAACGCACGCCGCCGACCAGCACCAGCCGGTCCCATGCGTAGTGCAGCGACGCATAGGCATCGGAGACGTCCTCGACGTACTTGTAGTCGCTGGTGTAGTCCGCGTTGGGGTACGCGGCATCGTTGTTGGCCAGCTTCGGCAGCAGTTCGGAGCTGAATTTTTCGTTGTCGAGCAGCGGGAAACCGCCCACGCTGCCGATCTTGGTGGGGCCGGCGTACAGGTAGTCGTTGAGTGCTGCGCTGGTCTTGTAATAGGTGAAGTCGATGTCCTGCCAGATGTTCAACCGGCGGTATTCGACACCGGCGGCAAGGCCGAAACCGCTGGCATCGGCATCGATGTTGCGCGTGAAGTCGAGCCGCACGTTGTCGATCTTCTCCTTGGCCTCGCGCGGAGAGATGTAGGCCTGCGCGGGATTGAGCTTGTAACTCGAACCCAGCAACAGCGCGGGGTTGGAGATGCCGACCGCATTGGGGAAACCGTGGTCGTCGTTGGCGTAATCGACGTACAGGTTGCTCGGATAGGCACGCACGCCCCAGTACGTCTGGGTGTTGTCGAAGGTTTCCTCGGTGTGGCCGGCACGGAGCACGAGCCTGGACAAGTCATCCACATCCCAGGCGAAATTGGCGATGGCGCCGCGGTTGCTGCGGTCCCAGCGGTCGTGGCGATTCTTGATGTAGATGCTGTTGATCTGGGTGGTGCCGGAATCCTCGGTCTGGTCGCGCAGGGCGAACTTGGCGTTGGAATACAGGTCGGTCTTGTTCATCGTCGAGTTTTCGTAGAACCGGTACCCGTACATCAGCAACGAGGCGTAGAAAGGCGCATCCGACGGCTTCCACTCCAGCTTCACCGAACCGCCGAAGTTAGTGATGTAGTTGGTGTAGGTGCCGGTGCTGAAATTGCCCGGTGCGCGCAGGCCGTTCCAGCCGGCCAGATCGGTCGGCGCGGTGCCGCCGTCGGTGAGATATTTGCCGTTGTCGTCGAAATAGTAGTTCGACTCCACCCAGCGCTTGACGCTGTTGCGCGAGCGCTGCTCGTAGCGCGCCACCGCGACGATGCCGAACTGGTCGTCCGCGCCGAACCGGTCGGAGAACACCAGCTTTGCGCTCTTGCCGAAATGGCCCAGCGTCTTGTGGTTGCCGCCCGCGCTCCTGTCCACGTCGGTGGATGCGGTGGAATAGATGCCGGCCGCATCGGCGAACACGTAGCGGCCGGCACGATCGAACGCGCTGCGGCTGATGATGTCAATCACGCCGCCGATGGCATCGGGCGCCTGCTCCGCGCTGAAGGTCTTGTAGATGTCGGTGCGGGTACCGATGTCGCTGGGAATCAGCTGCAGGTTGTTCATGCGTTCGCCCGAACCGCTGCCGCCCACGCTGGCAATGGCGATGCCGTCGATGGTGGTGAAATTCAGGTTCGGCTGGATGCCGCGGATGGTGACGTAGCGCGGCTCGCCGGCATCTTCCACCGCGCTGATGCCGGGGGCGGACATCAAGCTTTCCGCCAGCGTCTCGTCGCCGTAGCTGTCCATTTCATCGTAGATCACCGAATCCTTGATGACCGGCGAATGCTTCTTCTGCTCGATGACTTCGTGCGCGGCCGTCACCTTCACCGCGTCGAGCGTGCTGGCGGCGGGAGCCGGGCTTTTTTCCGCATCCACGTCTCCGGCAGGCGGCTCGACGGCGAAGGCGGCCGCCGGGGCGGCAAGCCCCGCGCAGAACACGGAAGCCGCAAGGGCTTGGCGGATACAGGAACTCAGGGCACGGCGAGGGATCGCAATCATCTGGCGGCGGTCGGCATCAGGGTGGGGCCGCCATGGTGGGAAGCGATTGCTACTTCCCGGTTACAAAACCGTCGTCAATTATTCCAAGTATTCCATTGAAACACGCAATGGAATGAATAATTCCATTCAAAAACAGCAAGTTGAACACTTGCGCGAGCACGTCACAGCGAAGCATCCACGAGGTCGATCTCGACCCTTGCCGGAGCATGCAGGCGCAGTTCGCCGGCCTGCCAGACGGCGCTGCGGCCGTCGACCCGCACCGGCCCCGGGCGCCCTGCGTACGGCCACGACAGCACCACCCCGCCCGGTGCGTGCAGCGCATCGCCGGCAACCTCCAGCCGCAACACGCCCCCGTCGCGGCGCAACGAATACGACAGGCGCCCGTACGGCGTGCGCAAGCCATCCACGGCAATGCCCTGCCCGTCCAGCCAATCCACCGGGATGCCCGCAGCCAGCACCAGGCTGCCATCGCCGGCACGCTCGTAGGCGAACATGTCCAGGGCCGAACGCACGAAATCCGAAGCCACCCACGCATGCGGCAGATCGCCGACGAAGAACGGCTTGCGCGGCGTGTGCGACACCACTTCGGCCCACTGGTTCCAGCCCTGCGGCTGGCGGTCTTGGAAGAAAAAGCGCACGGCCTGGTCCGCGCGCCCGCGCCAGCCAAGCCGGACGAACGCGGCCACGTTTCGCCACTCGTAGGGCGTGTAGTCCTTCCATTCGCGCTGGCCGTCGCGGCGCTGCACGAACTCGCGCCAATAGCGCTGGAACGTGCCGTCCAGCTGCGCCGCGGGCAGCCAGCCCTGCGCATTGCCAGGCGCCAATGCGATGGTGGTCGAGGTCGGGTCGAAGTCGCCGAGCTCGGCCGAGCCGGGCAGGTAATCGAGGCCGTGCGTGGCCACCGCCGAACGCAGCGAGGCCTCCAGATCGGCGCGGAACTGGTCGCGCGCGGCCACCATCGCCTTTTCGTCTTCGTTTTTGCCGAGCATGCCCGCCACGGCTACGGCATCGTCGTAACCGCGCAGCGCCCAGAAATCGTCCCAGTAGGCATGCATCGGCTTGGCCGAATAGCCCTCGTGGCTGATCGACGCCGGCATCATCCCGTAGAAGGCCGGGTTGCGCGCGCGGTTGGCTTCGGTGCGCTCGCTGGCGCGCAGCACTTCCATGTAATCGAAGGCGCCACGCACATGCGGCCACATCGACGTCACGAACGGCATGTCGCCGGTGTACCGCGCGTACTCGGCAATGTTGAAGATCAGCTCGCCGTGGCTGTCGTTCTCCGGTACCGGGTCGCTGCCGCGCGCATCCACGCAGCACGGCACCTTGCCGCTGGCGAACTGGTACGGCGCGTACCACTGCACGAAATCGCGCACCACGTCCTCGCGCCCGAGCCGCAGCAGGCCTTCGGAAATCATCGCGCCATCACGGACCCAGCTGCGCGCATACGAGCGCGTGCCCGGCTGCAGACGCGGACCGATGCGCGAAATCAGCATGTGCGCGGTGGCCGTGCGCAGCGTGTCCACCAATGCTTGACCCTGCGCCGGCACCCGGAAATGCACGCGGTCCAGCGCATCGCGCCAACGCGCCGCCGTGGCTTCCTGCCGGTCTTGCAACAGCGCGATGCCGGGGAACGGCTCGCGCCACTCCGGCAACGCGCCGCTCAGCGCGCTGGTCCAGCCGATCTCGCGCGATTGGCCCGGTGCCAGCGTGATCCGGTACAACCATGCGCCTGATGCCAGCCCCTGTGCATCGTCGGCTTGCGAGCTTGCATCGGTGCCGGACACCCGGCCTGCCGCCAATCTTGCCGCGATCTCGCCGGCGTCGAACGAAGAGGCCATCAGCGCATCGGGCATTTGCAACAGGCGCAGCTGCCGTGGCGGCACATCGCCCTCGCCCGCCTCCACGCGCCCGCCGGAGCGGTCCAGCGCCAGATGCCGGATGGGGCTCCAGCCGCCGGGCGTGTTGAGGAACTGGGTCGGCGGATTGACCTGCCAGGGCCGCACCGCCAGCGCCAGCACGAAGCTGCGCGGCACGCGGCCGGTGTTGCTCAGCCGGTAGCGCGTCCACAACTGCGAATGCGCGGCATCGCCGGAGGCAAAGGCGGTGATGTCCAGCGCGAAGTCCGCATGCGTCCAATGCACGCTCGGCATGGGCAGGTAACCGTCCTGCAGGGACTGCGTGGCCTTCACATCGGCCCAGCCCAGGGTCTTGCCATCCACCTGCACGAAGGGCTCGATGCTGAACCCACCCTTGGCGACCTCGACGGCGCCGTCCTCGCCGATCAACCCTTGGCCCAGGCCGCCATCCACGCCAACCAGCGTCCAGTACGGCTGCTCGCCGCTGAATCCGCGCGGGAAACGCCCGCGCGGCGAATCCTGGGCTACCGAAGCGATGAAATCATTCGGCGTGGCGGCAAAAGCCAGTGGTTCGATACGCGCGCTTGCCAGCGCGAAACCGGACGAAGGCCCATCGAGCAGGCGCAAGCGGACATGGCGCGCCTCCGATTCCGGCAAGGCAATCCAGTCCCGGCCACCATCGCCATCGACCACCGCGCGCACGCTGCGCCAGGTTCTGCCGTCATCGGACAATGCGACGTCATAGCGCGAAGCAAACCTCGCCCCCCATTGCAGGGTCAGCCCGCCGAACTCGCGCCGCTTGCCCAGGTCGAGCGTCAACTCCGGTGGAGATTGCGCATCGAATGTACCGGTCCACGCGCTTGCCGGGTTTCCGTCGGTGACATTCGCCGCCTCACGGGGTGACTGCGTGGCACTGGCCGTGGCATGCAGCGGCGAATCGTCCTCGGCAGGCAGGGGCTCAAGACGCAGATCGTCGAAGCAGACCGAACCCTTGCCGCCCACCTGGCTGTAGATGGTGAATTCGATCTTCTCGCTGTGGCGCAGCGTCTTGTCCGGGTCCGGCCCCCAGGCCTTGTCGATCTGGCGGCGCTTGTAGGCCACCTCGCTCCACTCCTGCGGAAAGACCTGATGCGGCCGGTTGACCCACCACACGTTGTCGCCGCTGGCGTCGATCAGCTTGAACTGCAGGTCGTTGCGCGGCGAGTCCCCGCGCAGGTCGAACACGAACCGGTAGTTGTCCGGATAATCCAGCGGCAGCTTGCGTTGCAATCCGGCGTGGCCGGACACGCCGTTGAAGTCGTAATCCAGACACAAGGCCTTGCCGCCGTCGCGCCCCTGCACGACACGCAGGCTGGCCCCGACCTGGTCGGATGTCACCACCGTCCATGCCGACGGGTCGTCTAACCCGTCAAGCACACGGGCAGACGCGGGCAGCGCGGCGGCAAGCAGGCTGGTCATCAGCAGCACTCGGATCATCGTGTACCTGTCGTTCGAGGTGGTGGCCGGCACGATTCACTGTACCGCTGCCGTTGCGGTGCGACGTGCAGGCCTCGAATGCCTTGGCCCGGCCGCCTGTACGCGGCACGTGAAGATGTGCAAGGCAAACGCCCGCAAGCTTCGGCCCTTGGCAAGGATGTCGCCTCCCTCCAAGGCGTCACGCTCCTGCCTCGGAGCCTTGGCCGAGCCCGTCATTTCAAGGACAACATGGCGAGGTCATTGCGCGAAATCGCCTTGTTTTGACCGGAAATCTTGCGGGCCGTCCATGGCCTCACACTTCGATTTCCGGACAGTCAGACTTGGCCTTTTGCAACCGTGGCCAATACCTGCCGGGGCCTGCTGCCAGCCGCTCGCGGCGTACAGGCTCACCCCTTCACGCTGCCCAGCAGCAGGCCCTGGATGTAGTAGCGCTGCAACAGCAGGAACAGCATCAGCACCGGCAACACGGTCACCACCGCGCCGGCCATCATCAACTCGACATCCATGATGTGTTCGCGCGACAGGGACGCCAGCGCCACCGGCAAGGTGTAGTGATCGGCATCGGTCAGCACGATCAGCGGCCACATGAAGTCATTCCATGCCGCCATGAAGGTGAAGATCGACAAGGTCACCAGCACCGGCTTGAGCATCGGCAGCACGATCTGGAAGAAGATGCGCAACTCGCCGGCGCCGTCGATGCGCGCCGCTTCCAGCAGTTCGTCCGGGATGCTGCGCGCGTACTGGCGCACGAGGAAGATGCCGAACACCGTTGCCAGCGCCGGCACGATCACGCCGCCGAAGCTGTTGACCAGATGCAGCTGTTTCATCAGCAGGAACAACGGCAGCATCGTCACCTGCGCGGGGATCACCAGCGCGGCCATCAGCAGCTGGAAGATCCGCTCGCGGCCGGCAAAACGCAGCTTGGCGAAGGCATAGGCCGCCATCGTGTTGAGCAACAGCGAACCGAGCGTGATGGCCACCGACACCAGCAGGCTGTTGGCGAAGTTCTGCCCCATGCCGCTGCGCCCGAACAGCTCGCGGTAGTTGGCGAGGGTGACGTGCGCAGGCAGCATCGGCGGCGGGAAATGGCTGGCGCCACCGCGCGGCATGAACGACACCGACAGCATCCACAGCAACGGTGCCACCGCGACCAGTGCGAACGCCAGCAGCGCGGCATTCACCGCGATCGCGTTCCAGCGCGACGTGCCGACTTCGCGGCTCATACCAGATCCCTCTTGCGACCGAAGCGCATCATCACCGCCGTCACCGCGAGGATGATCAGGAACAGCAGGAACGCCACGGCCGAGGCACGACCGAGATTCCACCACTTGAAGCCTTCCTCGAACATGAAATACAGCACGCTGACCGTGCTTTGCAGCGGGTCGCCACGGGTCATCACGTAAGGTTCGGCAAACAGCTGGAAGTAGCCGGAAATGGTGATCACGCCCACCACCAGCAGCACCGGGCCGAGCATCGGCAAGGTGATGTAGAGGAACTGCTGCCACTTGGATGCGCCGTCGATGCGCGCGGCCTCGTACAAATCCTGCGGGATGGCCTGCAGGCCGGCGAGGAAGATCACCATGTTGTAGCCGAAGTTCTTCCACACCGCGAACAGCACGATGGTCGGCATCGCCCAGCGCGGGTCGCCCAGCCAGTCCACCGGATGGATCCCGAGATGGCCCAGCCCCCAGTTCACCAGCCCGTAGCGGGTATGGAACAGGTAGCGCCAGATCACCGCCACCGCCACCAGCGTGGTCACCACCGGCGCGAACAAGGCCGTGCGGAACAGGCCCTTGAAGCGCGCGGCCGGCGCGTTGAGCAGCAAGGCCGTGCCCAGCGATGCCGCCAGCGACAGCGGCACGCCGAGCAGCACGAAGTACGTCGTGTTCCACAGCGACTTCCAGAACATCGGCGTCTGCAGCAGGTCGATGTAGTTGTCGAACGCGACGAAACGCAGGTTGCGGATGTCGGCCAACGCGTACAGGTCGAAGTCGGTCACGCTCAAGGCCAGCGCCGACAGCACCGGCAGGCCGAAGAACACGCCGATCACCAGCAGCGCCGGCCCGGCGAACACCCATCCGGCAAGCGATTGTCGGTTCGTCACGGCGTGCCCTCCTCGCCATCCAGTTCGCGGCGGTCGTGTTCGTACATCCAGCGCCGCTTGGAGAGTATCTCGTCCACCTGCGCATCCAGCAGCTTGACCGCCTTGTCCTGCGACAGGCCGCCGCGCACCACCTGCTCGGTCACCAGCCGCATCTGCTGCACGATGCGCTCCCACTCCAGCACCTTGGGCGTGGGTTTGACCCGTTCGAGCTGGTCGCGGAATGCGCGGGCCAGCGGGTCGCCTTCAAGCTGCGGCGAATGCCAGGTGCTGCGGCGCGGCGGCAGATCGCCGATGGCGGCATGGAAGCGCTGCTGGATGTCCGGCCGCGACAGGAACTCGATCAACTGCCAGGCCGCGTCCTTGTGCCGCGAACCGTGGAAGATCACCAGGCTGGTGCCGCCGGCGATGCCCGCACCCGGGCCGTCCGGGCCGGGCAAGGCCATCGTGCCCCACTGGTTTTTCAGCTTTTCCGGCGCGCGCGCGCGGAATTCGCGGATGTTCCACGGGCCGGAAAAGTAGAACGCGTAATACCCGTTGAAGAATTCGTCCCAGACGTTGGAAATCTGCGTTTCGGACAGCTTGGGCGCCCAGCCCTTGTCGAAGGTTTCGGCATAGAAGGCCAGCGCCTTGCGGAAACCGGGCGACTGGAAATTGCCGCGATTGTCGTGTTCGCGCAGCAGCGGGTCGCCGGTCTGCAGTCCGAGCGAAAGCTGCTGCTCGAATTCGTTCAAGGGCATCAGCAGCGCGTAACGGTCAGGGCCCACATGCGCCTTGACCTTTGCCATCGCCGTGCGCCATTCGTCCCAGGTGCGGAGCGGCAGGCGCACGCCCGAGGCGCGCAGGATGTCCTTGCGGTAATACAGCAGGCGGGTATCCACGTACCACGGCACGCCGACCAGTTGCCCGTCGATCAGATTGGTGTCCCAGATGCCGGGGAAATAGTCGGCCGGGTCAACCACCTTCGAGGCATCCACGTACGACTGAAGCGGTGTCAGGGTGCCCAGCAGCGCAAATTCGGGTATCCACGTATTGCCCAGTTGGCACACGTCCGGCAGCGTGTCGCCGGCAAACGCGGTCAGCAGCTTCTCGTGCGCCGCAGTCCACGGGATCTGCTGCAGGTCCACGCGGATGCCCGGATGGCTACGCTCGAACTCGGGCAGGAACTGCCCCACCACTTCGGCTTCACGCCCCATCGCCCAGAACGTGACCACTTGCCGGGAGTCCGCGTCTTTCCGCGAACATGCGGCCAAGGCAAGCATGGCCAGCACGGCCATCAGCCCGCCGGCAGCCCGGGACATGAAGCGCATCGTCCCCCTCATTGCGGCTGATTGCGCGGCGGCGTGGCCTGCTGCTGGGCATCGGCCGCAGCAGCGGCGGCGCGTGACTCCGCCACGCCGATCTCGCGGGCAGCAGCGGCACGCGGGTCCGATTGCAACGGCTCGCTCACCTCGCCGGCAGGTGCCAGCCAGCCGCCCTTGAAGCCGGCCTGCTCCAGCCCCTTGCGGATGTACGGGCTCTTCTTCATCACGTTCCAGACGAACTCGTTGCGGTAGTTGGCGATCATCGTCAGGATCGGCCCCTGGTCGATGCCGATGTAATCGCTGGACACCCAGCCCCGGCCCGGCACGAGGCGGCCGGTCTTGAGCGGAATGTCGTAGTCGAAGCTGGGGTTGAACGAATCGAGGAACCCGTAGCTCGAATACAGATAGTCGCCGTAACGCTTGTACATCGTCTCGGTGGCCGGGATCACCACCTCCGGCGCGAACACGATCGAGGCCACCGCTGCCGTCGGCGCGAGCGTGCCGTCGTCGAAGTTCTCGCGCAGGCCGGCGCCGCGCGAGGAGTAATGGCGGAAATTGCGCTGGTCGCCGCGATATTCCTGGGTGGTGTTCTGCGGGCCGTCGCTGGCCGTCAGGCCCCACACGTTTTCGCCGTAATCCTTCCACTCCATCGGGTTGTCGATGGCGTATTCGCGCTGGGCCAGCACCGCGCGGCGGCTGTTGAGGAAGTAGTCGATGCCGCGCTCGCGCATGTACTGGTCCTGAATGTCGCGGAAGTCGATCCAGACATGGCTGTACTGGTGGCCGAACAAGGGTCCGAAGGAGAGGTATTCCTGCCCCTGGTACACGCCCCAGTCATTGGTGTAGGTGCGCGTCCACACCGTCCAGGCATCCGGGCTGACGGCGTGCGTCGGCGAACCGAGCGCCAGCACGTACAACATCATCGCCTCGTTGTAGCCCATCCAGTCATGGGTGATGAAGCCGCTCTCGGGAAACCAGCCCATCGAGATCAACGGCGGACGCTGCTGCAGCCAAGTCCAGTCCACGCGCCGGTAGAGATCGTCGGCCAGCGCACGGATTTCCTTCTCGCGCGGCTCGTCGCGGTCGTAATACTCGCGGGTGAACAGCACGCCCATCATCAACAGGGCAGTGTCCACGCTGGACAGCTCCACCCAGCTGTCGTAGCGCTCGCCCTTCTGCATGTCGAGGAAGTGGTAGTAGAAGCCCTTGTAACCGGCCTTGCCGGTGCGCTGCGGCCCTTGCGGCAGGTTGTGCAGGGTCTTCAACGTGAGCAGCGTGCGGTCGACGGCCTGGGTGCGGCTGACCCAGCCATTTTCGATGCCGATCGGATAGGCCGTGAGCGAAAAGCCCACCGACGCCACGCTGGCAAACGGGCGCGAGGGGTAGCGATCCGGCGTCAGGCCGTTGCGCTCGTTGGTGGTGTCCCAGAAAAACTGGAACGTGCGCCGCTCGATGTCGGTGAACAGCGGCGGCAGCTCCGGCTTGACCGGCTTGGGCGGCAACTGGGCTTCCACCAGGATCACCTTGCGGTCGACGGTCTTGGCTGGTTCGTTCTTCTGGCACGACGCGAATGCCAGCACCAGCATCACGCCGGCCGCTGCCCATCCCGTTTTCCGCATCGCATTGGACTTCATGCACCCTCGCTGCACTGGAATCGCTTACAACTCCGAACCAAAAATACAGGGCTTGCGCCCTGATCCACCACCCGTCCCTCCAGATCGAGGGACGGAGTGGTGGTATTACCAATCAAGGCACGTACCGGCCCGGATCAGAACTTCATGCCGACTTCAAACGTGACCGTGCGCGGCACATACAGGATATCGCCGGTGCGGTTGATCGTGATGTCGGGAGCGTAATTGCCGCCGCTGCCGAAATCGTTGTACACGTAAGTATTGAAGTTCTTGAAATTGAAGGCGTTGAGCAGATTGATACGCGCCGACATCTTGAAATCCTTGTACACGGTGAAGTCCTTGGACGCTTGGAAGTCGACCGTGCGATACCCCCATATCTTGCCGCCCAACAGGAATTTGCCATTGCCAGGCGGCACGGCTGCCACTTGCTGGCAGGTGGCACCATCGGCATCGGTATGGCCGTAACAGGCGATGGTGTTGATCGGCTCGGGGGTGGCCAGCACCAGCTTCGCACCGAAACTCATGCCCCACGGGCCGTCGATCGAACCGGATGCCACGAACCGATGTGATGCAACGGCATCGGATTTAACGAACGGGTACTCGTGGATCGTCGGCTTGTCGAACGCAAACGGCTCGTCTATGTTGCGGTTCTGGCGCGCGCTGGTATGCGTGTAGGACAGCGTCAGGCCCCAGCCGGATTCCTTGGTGTACGGCTTCTCAGCCGACAGCAGCACCTGCGTGCTGCGCTGTTCCAGACCGTTCATGCCGAGAATGGTGTTCTTGTAACCTGGTACCGCCTCTCCCCACGGCGCATTGCCATCGGCATCGAAATACGCGCCACTCGGGTAACGGTTGATCAGGCTCATCGCGAACCCGTCATAGCTCAGATTGCGCTGCACCGTCACGTCGGTCAGCCATTCGCCGATCTGGTTGCTGATGCCGATGCTGTATTGATCGCTGTAGGGCGTCTTCAGGTGGTTGTTGAACATGAACAGCTCGCCGCTGCCGCTGACGCCGGCGATCGCGTTGAGGTTATCCATGCCTTGCAGGTACTTGGGATCCCACGCGACGCACACGCGGTCGGTGTGATAGCACTTGTCTGTAGATGGATTCTGGAAATACACGGCCACCGGCGACAGGGCCGCCTTGCTGGTTTCGTAGGCCATCTGCTCGAACAGATTGCGGTCGTATGAGCGACCGGCACCACCGTGGATCACGGCGGCCTCATCTCCGAAGATGTCGTACGAGAAGCCGAAACGCGGCTGCCATGCGTCCTTGAAGTTCTTGCGGTTGTGGCCGTTGCTGATGTAGTCGGCCACGTTGATGCCGGTCGGCAGCAGACGGTCGGCCCACGGGTGGCCCGGGTTATCGGGATCATCCGCGTACAATGCATCGACGAAGCCGGCTGACGTGACGAAATCGGTATAGGACGGATTGTCTTCGTAATCCCAGCGCACGCCGATGTTCAAGGTCAGTTTATCGGTGACTGCCCAGTCATCCTGGATATAGAAACCGTATTGCTTGGCCTTGGTGGAAACCACGGCCTCCTGACCCGGCGTCGCATACGGCGAGTAGAAATCCACGCGGTAGGGGATGGCGGAAACGCCATTGGCATCGACCGAATAACTGAACTGCGGGTTGAGCGAGGCGGCATCCTGCGCGGTCAGCTTGACGTCCTTGTAGTTCACGCCAACCTTGATGGTGTGGTCGCCATGCCATTCGAAACTAGTGAACGTCAGGTCGTTCTGCAACGACCAACCCTTCTGCTGGCGCTTCTGCACGCTCGCGCCGCCTGCGGGACCGGTGGACAGGAAGTTGTACTCGCCGATGTTGGGGTCGGTGTAGTCCAGATAGTTGTAGATGATGCCGTTGCCGGTGGCCATCGGCAGCGGATCGTTGCGGCCGTCCTCGCGGCTGACGATCAGCTCGTTGTACCAAGCATAAGCACTGTGCGCCCAGCGCAGCGAAACGCGCTTGTCCTTGTTGATCTTGTCCAGGCCGTGGTCGGTGGCGTTCTGGCCACCGACATTGTCGGTCTGTGTTTCGTCACGGTACTGCGCGCTCAGTTCGAAACGATCACTGTCGGTCGGCTCGAAGTCGACCTTGCCGAAGTACAGATCCTCGGTGAACGGCAAGTTGGCCGCAGCGTACTGACTGGAAAGATTGGACGGCAGGTAGCCCACGTAAGGCGCTGCCTTAGCATCCGGATAAATCGTGCGCGGCACGACATTGTCCTTGCCTTCGTAGGCGATGAAGAAATGCATCCGATCCTGCAGGATGGGGCCGCCCAGCGCGAAGCCGTATTCCTTGGTCTGCGAATCGACCTTCTTGCCGGTGGCCTCCTCAGCCGGGCTCTTGTCACGCAAGTCCTGATCGGTATAGCGGTAGAACGCCTCGCCGTGGAACTCATTGGTGCCCGACTTGGTGGCAGCTGTCACGGCCGCGCCACTGACCTGCCCGAACTCGGCCTTGTAGTTGGACGTGATGACCTTGTATTCGCCGATGGCCAGCTGCGGGAACGGATTGCCCTGGCTGTCGTTCTGACCGGCGATGCCGCCCTTGGCCACGTAGCTTTTCTGACTGACGCCATCGATGTACAAATTGCCGGCACTGCTGTTGGAAGCACCGCCACGCAACGTGGTGTGACCCTGCGAATCGACCTGGAACACCATGCCGGGCACGGTATCAGCGAACTCGAGGAAGTTGCGGGTAGCCTGTGGCAACTGTTCGATCTGGTGCAGGGAAATGGTATTGCCGACCTCTGACGTCTTGACCTCGCGGATGAAAGGCGCAGTGACGTTGACGGCATCCAGCGTGGTTGCCCCGCCGGCCGGTGCGACTTCGGCTGCCAGGTCCACAGTTGCCGTCGATGCGACGGACAGGGTCACGCTCTTGCTCAGGCCATTGGATTCGATGGTGTAGGTGCCCGGCGACAGTCCCACCAACGAATAGTTGCCATCAGCCCCGGTCTGGGTACGACGCACGGCACCGGTGGCGACGTTGGTGACCGTCACTTCGGTACCAGCGGTGGCGGAAACGACCTGTCCACGGAGATTGGCATTGGCCGACTGCGCACTCGCATCGGCGATGGCGCCCAATGCCAGGCAGCTGATCAGCGCGCAACTCAGCAGTTTGCGTGTGGGGCGATGGCCGGTCTGGCCTGCATGCGTGCGGTTCATCACATTCCCCTCCCAGGGTGATTGCTTGAAATTCATCTTGCGGATGCTCGGGTGGTGTCGTCGGCCGGAGGTCGGCCGTCGGAAAGCGGGATTCGAGATGGCGGCCCGGCGGGCCGGGTCAGGAAGCGGGCGGGCGGGCGTTGCGGCTGGATGCCCGGATGATCAGCTCGGGCGTGGTGCTGCGGCGTTCGCCCTCGCCCGACTCGGTTTCGATCTGCCGGAGCAGGCGACGCATGGCCTGCTCCCCGAGTTCGGCGATATTGACCCGCATCGTCGTCAACGGCGGGTCAACGAGGCGCGCCAATGGAATATCGTCGAAGCCGGCCAGCGCGATGTCGCCGGGCACATGCTTGCCGGCCTGGTTGAACGCGAACAGGCACCCCAGCGCCATCATGTCGTTGGCGGCGAACACCGCATCGGGCAAGCCCCCGGAAGCCAGCAATTGCTGGCCGGCGCGGAACCCCGAGGCTTCGGTGAAATCGCCGCCCAGCTCGCGGCCGCGCACGCCAACGGCGGCATGCCGGGCGATCACCTCGCGGAAACCGCGCAGGCGCTCGCGGGCGTCGTAATTGGCGTCCGGCCCGCAGATGAAGGCGATGTCCCGGTGTCCGGCTTTGACCAGGTGCTCGGCCATGACCACCGCTCCGGCATGGTTGTCGATGTTCAGCACCGAATACGGCTCGGCCTCGTCCAGCCGCGTGTTGATCAACACGGTCGGCAGCAGCGGGGGCAAGTGGTCGGCCAGAAAGCCCGGCTGGTCGGCATACGGCGACAGCACCAGCAGGCCGTCGACGCGCCCGCGCATCGAGCGCAATGCACGCCCCTGCTCGGCCTGCGCACCGTGATAGCTGGACACCAGCAAATGCCAATCCTGGGCGCGGGCCGCGATCTCGATGCCGCGGATCAATTCGGAGAAAAATTCGCCGTGCAGTTCCGGCAACACCACGCCGATGGTCTGGGTGCTGCGGCTGCTCAGGCTGCGCGCGGCCGCATGCGGCGTGTAGCGCAGGCGTTCGGCCGTGGCCACCACGTGGCGACGCACAGCTTCGGCCACGTTTTCGTGCCCGTTGAGGGCGCGCGACACGGTGGCCACCGACACCTTGGCCTCGCGCGCCACATCCTTAATGGTGACACCGGACTTCCTCATTCGCCCGCACTCCCCGGCAGCGAATCGAATCGGCGCAAACTGTAAGCGCTTCCAGACTGCCCGGTAACCCCTACTTTCGGGGGAGAAACTATCCCTTCCCAATCAATGGATTGACGGAATAAACGCAGCGTGGTCACGAAATCGATGGCTCGCAAATTGGCGCGCATCATACGCCGTTCATGACATGGGGTGACCGTTCCATGTCATGCCGGCGACATTGTTCAGATTTCGTAAAGTCGCGCCTTCAGACCTCCGCGACTTCGGCCTGTATGGCCAGTGCATGGATGTCGGTCTCCATCAAGCTGCCCAGCGCTGCATAGACCGCGCGATGCCGCGCCAGCGGGGGCTTGCCGGCAAATGCGCCGCTGACGATCTTCACGCTGAAGTGCCCGCGCCCATCGCGGGCGCCGGCGTGTCCGGCATGCCGGTGGCTGTCGTCCGTCACTTCCAGCACGGCCGGATGGAATGCCTCCTGCAGCAGCATGCGGATGCGTTCGACACGTTCTGCAGGCGTCATGGCAAGGTCTTGCGGAAAGGCCGCACCTCCACCCGCACGTAGACGCCGGCCGCCATGTAAGGATCGGCTTGGGCCCAGGCGCGTGCCGCTTCGAGCGACTCGAAATCGGCGATGACGATGCTGCCGCTGAAACCGGCCGGACCCGGATCTTCCGCGTCGATGGCCGGGCACGGCCCTGCCACGAGCAGCCGGCCGGCTTCATCCAGCGCCTTCAAACGGGCCAGGTGAGGCGCGCGCGCCTCCATGCGACGGGCCAGCACGCCTTCCCCGTCATATCCTTCGATCACATACCACATGCTGTATTCCAATCCTGTTCTGCGGGATCGACATGATGCCTTGTCCGGCCCATGGCCGGAGACTGGACACGGCACCGCGCTAACGCGTACCCTGTCACGCAATCGCCCGCGGCCGGAAACGGTGGCCCGTCGGCAGGAACCCGGCAAGCTCCAAAGCACCGCTTCCGTACCCGATGGCCGATTCGCCGTTCCAGCCCCGCCGCTTCAGACGATCTTTCCCGCTGTCGACCGCGCACCCACCGCTGCGGTTGCCTGAATGCATGTCGCGCCCCCGCGCCACGGTGCCTTTGGCCCGTCAGCGTCGGCGCCTGCACGCAGGCCGGCGGCACAGGCCACCCGAGTCGTTCCGGCACCACGGCTTCACCTGATGACAGCAGAACCCGCGCTGGACTTGTCCGCGCCGCCAACGCCGCAGAACCCGCAGCAGCAGGAAATGCCGCTGGCGGTGGTGCATGGGCAGCCGGTGCTGCAGATCCCGCAGGATCTGTACATTCCGCCCGATGCGCTGGAAGTCATTTTGGACGCCTTCGAAGGCCCGCTGGACCTGCTGCTGTACCTGATCCGCCGGCAGAACCTGGACATCCTGGACATCCCCGTCGCCGAGATCACCCGGCAATATGTGGATTACATCAACGTGATGCAGGAGCTGCGCTTCGAGCTGGCCGCCGAATACCTGGTGATGGCCGCGATCCTGGCCGAGATCAAGTCGCGGATGCTGCTGCCGCGGCCGCCCAGCGAGGACGGCGAGGAAGCCGACCCGCGCGCCGAGCTGGTGCGCCGACTGCAGGAATACGAACGCTTCAAGCAGGCCGCCGAGGACATCGACGAACTGCCCCGCCTGGACCGTGACACCGCCGTGGCCCAGGCCCACGTCCCGGACCGTTCGGCGGTGCGCGTGCCGCCGCCGGTGGAACTGAAGGAAATGCTGATGGCGCTGCACGACGTGCTCAAGCGCGCCGAGCTGTTCAGCGGCCACGCTGTGCGGCGCGAGGCGCTGAGCGTGCGCCAGCGGATGGGCGAGGTGCTCACCCGGCTGGAGGACGGCAGCTTCCACCGCTTCGAATCGCTGTTCGGTGCCGAGGAGGGCCGGCTCGGCGTGCTGGTCACCTTCCTGGCGATGCTGGAACTGGCCAAGGAACAGTTGCTCGACATCGTCCAGGAGCCGGCCGCGGACGTGGCGCTGGGCGAAAAACCCGCCCTCGCCCCGATCTACGTCAAGTCGCTGGCACTGGGCAATACCAATGCGCCACTGCAGTTTTCCAGCGAATTCGACGACAGCGACGCCCACTGACCCCGACCGCAGACGCAATGGAATCCAGCCCCGACAACCTGCCCGTCACCCGCATCGTCGAAGCCGCGTTGCTGGCCTCGCACCAGCCGCTGACGCTGGCCCAGTTGCAGGGTTTGTTCCCCGAGGAACAACCCGCCCCGGCCGGCAGCATCGAGCGCGCGCTCGAAACGCTGCACGAAGGCTGCGCCGACCGCGGCGTGGAACTGGTCGAAGTGGCCTCCGGCTTCCGCTTCCAGGTCAAGCAGGACGTGCATGCCTGGGTGTCGCGGCTGTGGACCGACCGCAAGACCCGCTACACCCGCGCCACCCTGGAAACGCTGGCGCTGATCGCCTACCGCCAGCCGATCACCCGCGGCGAGATCGAGCAGGTGCGCGGCGTGGCGGTCAGCAGCAACATCATCCAGGCGCTGGAAGAACGCGAGTGGATCCGCGTGGTCGGCCACCGCGACGTGCCCGGCCGGCCGGCGCTGTACGGCACCACGCGCGGCTTCCTCGACTACTTCTGCCTGAAGAGCCTGGACCAGCTGCCGCCGCTGTCCGAACTGCGCGACTTCGGCGAGCTGGAACCGCAGCTGCCGCTGGACCCGGACATGCCTGCGCCGGCTTCGGCCGCCCTGCCCGGCCATGACGCCTCGCCCGATGACGACCAGGCCGGATCGAGCGCACCGGCCGCATCCGACGAAAACGCCGCAACCCGATCCCCCGTCGCGGACGATGTCGCCGCGACGGAGCCGCAAATCCCCGTTTCCAACGAACTTTCCACCGAACCACGTGCCGACGGAGAAAACGCCGGCCGGAGCCCTTCCGATGAGTGATACCCCCCGCAAGCTGTCGCTGAACAAGCTGTCCCTCAAGCGCGACGCCTCTCCCGACCACCCCAAGCTGGAAGAGCGCCTGCACAAGGTGCTGGCGCAGGCCGGCCTCGGCTCGCGCCGCGCGCTGGAGCAGCGCATCGCCGACGGCATGGTGAAGGTCAACGGCGAAACCGCGAAGACCGGGATGTCGGTCAGCGGCGGCGACCGCATCGAACTGGACGGCAAGGTGTTCGTCGCCAGCGCGCTCAGCGAGCCCTCGCGCGTGCTGATCTACA
>DMID01000172.1:20389-20530 GCA_003449195.1 Lysobacteraceae bacterium
TGCTGATCTACAACAAGCCCGAGGGCGAAGTGACCACCCGCGACGACCCCGAAGGCCGCCCGACCGTGTTCGAGTCGCTGCCGGCGCTGAAGGGAGCGCGCTGGATCGCCATCGGCCGGCTGGACATCAACACCACCGGCC
>DMID01000049.1 GCA_003449195.1 Lysobacteraceae bacterium
GGAAGGTCCGCGATGACGCTTGCCATCACCTGTCTGCTCGGCCTGCTGGCGGCGTTGCTGACATGGCGGCGCCGGCGCCGCTGCGCGGGCGTGCCAGCCGGGCTTGCGGTGTTGCTGCTGGTGGCGGTGGCCTGCGGCCCGCTGACGGCGCAGATGCTGTCGGGCTTGCAGGCGGGTCTGCCGGCATCGTTCGATGGCTGGAGCGCGCGCAACGTGATCGTGCTGCTCGGTGCGGGCACCGTGCGCACGCCCTCCGGCGTGGAGCCGAGTCTGTTCGCGCAGGGGCGCATCGCCACCGCCGCGCGCCTGTGGCATGCCTGCCATGCGCAGGCCGGGCGGGTGTGCCGGGTGGAAATCAGCGGCGGCGACGCGCTGGGCAACGGCGATTCGGAAGCGGCGGTGTACCGCAAGGCGCTGCTCGGGCTGGGCGTGGATGCCGCCGACCTGCTGCTGGAACCGCGCAGCATGAACACCTGGCAGAACGCGCAGTTCAGCGCGCGCTTGCTGCATTCGGTTGGTGCGCAGCAGGTGTTGCTGGTGTCCTCGGCCACGCATCTGCGGCGTGCGCGGCTGTATTTCGCCCATTTCGGCATCGCCGCCACGCCGGTGCGCGCGGACTGGCTGAACGCGATGCCTGGCTGGCTGCCGAGCGGGGCCAACTTCATGCTGGCCGACGTGGCCCTGCACGAATACCTAGGCATTGCCCGCTACCACCTCTACCAGCGCATGGGCTGGAACGTGCGGGCGACCAAGGCAGGGGCGTTGTAGTGCCAGGTCGGCACGGCGCCGCGATGCTCGCACGGCGATTGCGTCGGGTTGAAATCACGGGATTTCCCGATTTTCCGTGAAGGCCGATCGGCGCTGTCGCCACGGCACCGAGGTGTGGCATCGGGAATCGGGCCGCACATAAGCCGGGGCGTGACGGGTTTCACGCGAGGCGACGCGAGCCTTCCTTTCCGTCCCGACGCCGTCTGCACCAACGCCACGCCACGCAATCGGCGGCATGAGTTGCCGGATCAGACTTCCAGCGAGGCCGGATCGCCCTTCGTTTCCAGCCGCGCGGCCATGACCCATTGGCTGCGGTGATGCCGGCACCGTCGCCACGGCACGACAGGGATGAATCCGCCGGATCACACTTCGAGCGAAGCGTGGTCGCCCTTCGTTTCCAGCCGCGCGGCCGTGACCCATTGGTTGCGGTGATGTCGGCACCGTCGCCACGGCACGGCAGGGATGAATCCGCCGGATCACACTTCGAGCGAAGCGAGGTCACCTTTCGTTTCCAGCCACGCCTTCCTTTCCCCGGCGCGTTTCTTGGCCAGCAACATGTCCATCAGGGCGACGGTCTGCGCATCGTCGTCGACGGTGAGCTGGACGAGGCGGCGGGTGTCGGGGTGGATGGCCGATTCGCGCAGCTGCGAGGGGTTCATCTCGCCCAGGCCCTTGAAGCGGGTGACGTGCACCTGGCCTTTGAGCTTCTCGCGTTCGATCTTCTCCAGCAGCAGGCGCTTTTCCTCCTCGTCCAGCGCGTAGAACACCTGCTTGCCCACGTCCACGCGGAACAGCGGCGGCATGGCCACGAACACGTGGCCGCCGCGCACCAGCGACGGGAAATGGCGCAGGAACAGCGCACTGAGCAAGGTGGCGATGTGCAGGCCGTCCGAGTCGGCGTCGGCCAGCACGATCACCTTGCCGTAGCGCAGGCCGGACAGGTCGTCCTTGCCCGGGTCGCAGCCGATGGCGATGGCCAGGTTGTGCACTTCCTCGGAGGCCAGCACGCTGCCGGAGCCGACTTCCCAAGTGTTCAGGATCTTGCCGCGCAGCGGCAGGATGGCCTGGAAGTCCTTGTCGCGCGCCTGCTTCGCACTGCCGCCGGCCGAGTCGCCCTCCACCAGGAACAGCTCGGTGCGCGAGAGGTCCTGGCTGATGCAGTCGGCCAGCTTGCCGGGCAGTGCCGGGCCGGAGGTGACTTTCTTGCGGGTGACCTGCTTTTCGGTCTTCAGGCGCGCGCTGGCGCGCTCGATGGCGAGCTGGGCGATGCGTTCGCCGACCTCCACGTTCTGGTTCAGCCACAGGCTGAAGGCGTCGTGCACGGCGTTCTCGACGAAGCCGGCCGCCTGGCGCGAGGACAGGCGCTCCTTGGTCTGGCCGGAGAACTGCGGGTCGGTCATCTTCATGCTGAGCACGAAGGCGACGCGGTCCCACACGTCTTCCGGTGCCAGCTTGACGCCGCGCGGCAGCAGGTTGCGGAAGTCGCAGAACTCGCGCATGGCCTCGGTCAGGCCGGTGCGCAGGCCGTTGACGTGGGTGCCGTGCTGGGCGGTGGGGATCAGGTTGACGTAGCTTTCCTGCACCAGCTCGCCGTCGGGCACCCAGGCCAGCGCCCAGTCGGCCACCTCGGTGTCGCGGTTCAGATTGCCGGAGAACAGTTCGGCCGGCAGCAGCTCGCGCCCGGCCAGCTCGCCGAGCAGGTAGTCGTTCAGGCCGTTCTCGTAATGCCACTCGTCGCGCTCGCCGCTGGCCTCGTCGAACAGGGTGACGGTCAGCCCCGGGCACAGCACGGCCTTGGCGCGCAGCAGGTGGCGCAGGGCGCGCACGGCGTATTTGGGCGAGTCGAAATACTTCGGGTCGGCCCAGAAACGCACGCGGGTGCCGGTGTTCTTCTTGCCGACCGAACCCACCACCTCCAGCGGCGTGGCGCGGTCGCCGTCGCGGAAGCTGATGCGGTGTTCGGCCCCGTCGCGCTTGATGTGCACTTCCACCAGCGTGGACAGCGCGTTGACCACGCTGACGCCCACGCCGTGCAGGCCGCCGGAGAAGGTGTAGTTCTTGTTGCTGAATTTGCCGCCGGCATGCAGGCGGGTGAGGATCAGCTCGACGCCGGGGATCTTCTCCTCCGGGTGGATGTCCACCGGCATGCCGCGGCCGTCGTCGGCCACCTCGCAGCTGCCGTCCTTGTAAAGCGTGACGTCGATCCGGTGCGCGTAGCCGGCCAGCGCTTCGTCCACCGCGTTGTCGATGACTTCCTGCGCCAGATGGTTGGGGCGCGTGGTGTCGGTGTACATGCCGGGCCGGCGCTTGACCGGGTCCAGGCCGGAGAGGACTTCGATGTCGGCGGCGTTGTAGCGGGTATTCATGAATTCTCGGCGGCGGTGCGGGGTGACGCGACGGGCAAGTGTGGCCGCTGGCGCGCTTTTTTGCATCCCGGCCGGCCATTCAGGGGGCGGTCCGCCAGCGTGGGCCAAGGTGGCCGCGGACTTGCATCGGTGCTGCGGTGCCCGCATGTCCAGTCCTGTCATCCAGAGGAGCAAGCCCGATGAAGACCACCGCCCGCAAGACGCTCGTGACCGGCCTGCTGGCCGTCGCCGCGCTGGCCGTGCCGTTGGCCGTGCTGGCCCAGTCCGCCGGCGGC
>DMID01000034.1:0-401 GCA_003449195.1 Lysobacteraceae bacterium
TCGGCCGGCGTGGGGAATTCGGCCGGCGCCGGTGGCTCGAACAGCACCACGGCCGCGCCGCGCGCACGCGCCTGCTCGGCAAATGCCAGCCCATGCGTGCCGAACCCGGCGATGGCCACGAAGGCATCGCCCGGACGCACCGCACGGCTGTCCATCACCAGCCCGGTGATCACCGAATCGCGCGGCAGGGCCATGTCGGGCAGCAACTGCGACAGGCTCATCGAACGGCTCATCGACGCACCTCCTTCAACGGTGCGACGGCGGTGGTGGGCACCATCACGTCGGCGTCGGGCAGGTCGTCCGGCTCGGGCGCAGGCGCGGCAACGGCCTGGTTCCCGCCCTTGGCATCGGCCTTGGCCTGCGCGGCCAGCCAGGTTTCGATGTCGTCCGGCGGCACGTCC
>DMID01000034.1:496-4411 GCA_003449195.1 Lysobacteraceae bacterium
GGCACGTCCATCAGGCGCAGCGCTCCTTCCATGATGTTGTGGAACACCGGCGCGGATACGAGGCCGCCGTAATAGCCGCCTTCCTGCGAATCGTTGATGACGATGACCGTGGCGAAGCGCGGGTGGCTGGCCGGCACCAGCCCGGCGAAAAGCGAGGCATAGCGCCCGGCCGCATAGCCGCCGCCGGACGCCTGGCGCGCGGTGCCGGTCTTGCCGGCCACGCGGTAACCGAGAATGCCGGCCGCCTTGGCGCCGCCCTGGGTGACCACGGTTTCCATCATGTCCACGACTTCGCGGGTGATCCTGGGGTCGGCGATCTGCACCGAGGGGTTGCGCTGCCCCTTGACGAAGGTCGGCTCCAGCAGATGCCCGCCGTTGCCCAGCGCGCAGTACGCGCGGGCGATCTGCAGCGCGGTCACGTTGAGGCCGTAGCCGTAGGACATCGTGGTCTTGGTCGAACCGCTCCAGCGGTCCGGCGGCTGCACGATGCCGGCGGCCTCGCCCGGGAAGCCGCTGTGCGGGGTGCTGCCGTAGCCGAAACTGCGGATGGTCGAATAGAACTTCTGGTCCGGTACCAGCGCGGCAATCTTGGCCGCGCCGATGTTGGAGCTGCGCGTGATGACGGTGGTGGTGGTCAGCACGCCGAAGTTGTGCACGTCGCGGATGGTGTACTTGCCCAGCGGCATGTAGCCCGGGTTGGTGTCGAACACCGTGTTGGGCGTCACCACGCCAGCCGACAGCGCCGACAGCACGGTCAGCGGCTTCATCGTCGAGCCCGGCTCGACCACATCGGTCACCGCGCGGTTGCGGTGGGCTTCCTGATTGCCGGTGCCCACCGCGTTGGGGTTGTAGGTGGGCAGGTTGACCATCGCCAGCACCTCGCCGGTGTTGACGTCCATGATCACCGCCGAACCGCTGCTGGCCTTGTGCTTGTCCAGCGCGGCACGCAGCTCGCGGTAGGCCAGGTACTGGATGCGGCGGTCGATGCTGAGGGTCAGGTCCTTGCCCGGCACGGCCGGCTTGACCAGGTCGATGCTCTCGACGATGCGGCCCTGACGGTCGCGGATCACCTTCTTGATGCCCGGCGAACCGCGCAGCCAGTCGTCGAAGGCCAGCTCCAGTCCTTCCTGGCCACGATCGTCGATGTTGGTGAACCCGAGCACGTGCGCCATCGCCTCGCCCTGCGGGTAGAAGCGGCGGTACTCGCGCTGCGAGAACACGCCCGGAATGCCGAGCGCGACGATGCGGTGCGCCTCGTCCGGGTTGATCCGGCGCTTGAGGTACAGGAATTCCTTGTCGGCCTTCTGCGACAGCTTGCGGGTCAGCTCGTCGAGCGGCATGCCCAGCGCCTGCGCCAGCTGCGGCAGACGGTCCGGCACTTTCAGCAGTTCCTTCGGGTTGCCCCACACCGACTCCACCGGCGTGGACACGGCCAGCGGCTCGCCGTTGCGGTCGGTGATCATGCCGCGCGAGGTGGCGATCGGGATTTCGCGCAGGAAGCGGGCCTCGCCTTCGCGCTGGTAGAAATCGTTGTTGATCAGCTGCACGTAGGCCGCGCGGCCAATCAACGCGACCGAGCACAGGCCCAGACCAGCCGCAACCAGCAACAACCGGCCGCGCAGATCGAACTGGCTGCGCTGGCGATTGCGGCCACCGTGGTTGCGCAGGTTCATGGGCGCACCACCACGATGTCGGCCGCTTCCGGGAGTTTCATGCCCAGCCGGCCGGTGGCCTCGGCTTCGATGCGGGTGCTTTCCGACAGCGTGGCCTGCTCCAGTTCGAGCCGGCCGAATTCGATGTTCAGCTCGTCGCGCGCGCGCTCCAGCCGCGACACCTCGACGAACAGCTGGCGGTGGCGATGGCGCGCGTACACCACGCTGATCGCCGAGCCGACGATGGCCACCACCAGCACCGCCAGCAGGAAACGCATCATGCGGCGTCCCCCAGTTTTTCGGCCACGCGCAACACCGCGCTGCGGGCACGCGGGTTGACGGACAACTCGGCCTCGTCGGCCTTGATCGCGCCGCCGATGGCGCGCAGCACCGGCACGAAGGCCACCGTTTCCGGCAGGCGGCGGTTGGCAGGCGGCGCCTTGGCGTGGCGTGCGATGAACTGCTTGACGATGCGGTCTTCCAGCGAGTGGAAGCTGATCACCGCCAGCCGCCCGCCGGGCTTGAGCGCGGCCAGCGCGGCATCGAGCCCGGTTTCGAGATCGGCCAGTTCGCGGTTCACGTGGATGCGGATGGCCTGGAAGCTGCGCGTGGCCGGGTGGATCTTGTCTTTTCCGCGCGGCATCACCGAGGCAATCAGCTCGGCCAGTTCGGCAGTGCGGGTCAGCGGGCGCTCGCCGCGACGGGCGACGATGGCACGGGCGATGCGGCGACTGAGCTTCTCCTCGCCATAGGTCCACAGGACGTCGGCGATGTCCTTCTCGTCCGCGCGCGCCAGCCACTGGGCGGCGCTTTCGCCGGATTCCGGGTCCATGCGCATGTCCAGCGGGCCGTCCTTGCCGAACGAGAAACCGCGCTCGGCCACGTCCAGCTGCGGCGAGGACACGCCCAGATCGAACAGGACGCCGTCCAGCGCGCGCGCCTGGTCCCACTGGCCGAGCGTGGCGAAGCTGGCATGACGGACCGCGACGCGGGCATCGGCCGCGAATCCGCGTCCTGCCTCGGCGATCGCTTCGGGGTCCTTGTCCATCAGCAGCAGCCGACCTCCCGGCCCGAGTCGTGCCAGCACGCCGCGCGCATGCCCGCCGCGCCCGAACGTGCCATCCAGATACCTTCCGTTCTCGACCACCTGCAGCCCTTCCATGACCTGCGCATACAGCACCGGGACGTGCGCCGCCGGCGCGTCGGGCGCCGGCAGCGTCATCGCCGGGAGGGGGCCGGTTTGCGCCGTCTCGCGCATCCGGTCGCCCCGCGTCACAACTTCAGATCGAGCAGCCCGTCACCCAGATCCTCGTCAGACAGCGTCTGCTGGATCAGGTCGCGGTGGGCCTGCTCGCTCCACAATTCGAATTTGCCGCCCATGCCCAGCAACACCGCCTTCTTCTCGATGCCGACGGCGGCGCGGTGGCTTGGCGGGATGCTGATGCGGCCGTTGCCGTCCAGCTCCAGCATGGCCGAAGAGCCGACCAGCTTCTGCTGCAGCACGCGGACCGTGCGGTTCAGGTTGGGCCGGGCCATCACGTCGTCGCGCACCCGCTCCCACTCGGCCTGGGCGTACAGCCACAGGCAGCCCTTCTCGAAGGGGTTGTAGGTCAGCACCAGACGATTGCCACAGGCACGCGCGACCAGCTCGCGGTACGCCGTCGGCACGGCCATCCGCCCCTTGTCGTCAACTGTGATGGCCGTCTCGCCCTGAAACACGGTGCCTGCGCCTCTCCGGATTGCCCGCCGAAATATTGAACCACGAAAAACCACAAAAAACCCGGTTTTCCCTCTGTTGCCCACCTTAGCAGGGCCAAGGGGGTTGTCAACAACTTTCGGGGCGTGAAATCGCCAAGCACATCAATGGCTTGCGGCAATCTTTAGAGATTTGTTCAAGGCTTATCCACAAGTTGCTGTTTCGTCTCAAATTTTGAGATTTGTATGAAATTCAGTGGTGTAGATGCCGCGTGAAAAGCGGGCCACGGCCCACCCGCCATTCAGCCGCCGATGGCTGACAAGCGCGCAAAACGGCACACTCCGTGCATGTGTCTTGTCGCCCTCGCCTGGAAAACCCACCCGCACTGGCGCCTGTTCATGGTCGGCAACCGTGACGAGTTCCATGCCCGCCCCACCGCCCCCTTGCAGCGCTGGCCTCCCCCTCACGACAACGTGATTGCCGGCCGCGACCTGCGTTCGGGCGGCAGTTGGATGGGGGTGAATCTGCGCGGGCAAGCCGCCGTGGTCACCAATGTGCGTGACCCAA
>DMID01000203.1 GCA_003449195.1 Lysobacteraceae bacterium
CTTCGGCCGCCTTGCGCTCGGCCTCGATGCGCTGGCGCTCGGCGGCCTCTTCGGCTTCGCGACGTGCACGCTCTTCGGCACGCGCGCGGTCCACTTCGGCAAGATGCTGCTGTTCGGCCAGATTGCGCTGGCGCGACTCTTCGAGCTTGCGGAGGATTTCGTCGCGATCGTCGACGGCACGCCCCTTGGACGCAGCCGCGCCGCCTTCGGGCTTGACGTAGGTGCGCTTCTGGCGCACTTCGACCGCCACGGTGGTCTTGCTGCGACCGGCGCTGACGGTCACTTCCTGCACCTTGCGCCGGTTCAGCGTGATCTTCTTCGGCGTGGCCGGGTCCTCGACGACCTCGTCGGCCTTGCCCTTGGTCCGCCGCAGGAAGCCGAGCAGCTTCATCTTCTCGGTACTGGTCACGGCCTGGTCGGGACCGCCGAACTTCATGCCGGCCTCGGCCAGCTGTTCGAGCAGTTTCTCGACCGGCGTGTTGACCAGTTCGGCGAGCTTGCGAATGGTGGTTTCCTGCGACATTCGAATCCTGTGTATTTCGTTCGGGCATCCGGGGATGCCAAGGCGTCAATTCTAGCGCGCCATGGCGAACCGGGCGCTTGGAGCGGTGGAAGCGGGGGTCATTCCCCGCGTTCCAGCCTTGCGATTTCCTCGGCGCGGGCAGCCAGGATCAATGCAGCGGCGCGCTGCTCGTCCAGCCCCTCGATGCCGAATTCGGCCACTTCGTCGGCGGCCAGGTCGGACAAATCCTCGCTGGTGCGCACGCCGTGCGCGGCCAGCGCATGGGCGGTGTCGTCGTCCATGCCGTCCAGCGCCAGCAGGTCTTCGGCCGGGCCGGCACCCTCCTCGACCGCCAGTGCCTCGTTGAGCAGCACGTCGCGGGCACGGGCGCGCAGCTCTTCGACGATGTCCTCGTCGAAACCTTCCACCGCCAGCAGTTCGCCGACCGGCACGTAGGCGATTTCCTCGACCGTGCCGAAGCCCTCGCCCACCAGGATGGCGGCAATTTCCTCGTCCACTTCCAGCTTGTCCATGAACAGCTGGCGGGCGACGGCCTGCTCGGCCTCGCTCTTGGCCTGCACCTGGTCGGCAGTCATCACGTTGAGCTGCCAGCCGGTCAGACGACTGGCCAGGCGCACGTTCTGCCCGCCCTTGCCGATGGCCTGCGCCAGCCGGTCCTCGGCCACGGCCAGATCCATCGAGTGCTTTTCCTCGTCGACGATGATCGACTGCACTTCGGCCGGCGCCATCGCGTTGATGACGAAATTGGCCGGGTTGTCGTTCCACAGCACGATGTCTACGCGCTCGCCGTTGAGCTCGTTGCTCACCGCCTGCACGCGCGAACCGCGCATGCCGATGCAGGCGCCGATCGGATCGGTGCGGGTGTCGTGGGCCAGCACGGCGATCTTGGCGCGGTCGCCCGGATCACGCGCGCAAGCCTTGATCTCGACCAGACCCTGACCGACTTCCGGCACTTCCAGCTTGAACAGTTCGATCATGAATTCCGGCGCGGCGCGGCTGATGAACAGCTGCGGGCCACGCGGCTCGCTGCGCACCTCGGCCAGATAGCCGCGGATGCGGTCGCCGGCGCGCACGATGTCGCGCGGGATGCCCTTGTCCTTCGGGATGAAACCCTCGGCGTTGCCGCCCAGATCGACATACACGTTGCCGCGCTCCACGCGCTTGACCACGCCGGTGATCAGCTCGCCCACGCGGTCCGCCCATGCGTCCACCACCTGCTGGCGCTCGGCTTCGCGCACGCGCTGCACGATCACCTGCTTGGCGGCCTGCGCGGCGATGCGGCCGAAATCCGGGTTCTCGATCTGCTCTTCGATGTAATCGCCGACTTCCACGCCATCGGCTTCGTCGACGGCATCCATCAGGCGGACCTGGCGATCCGGCGACTCCATCACCACGTCGTCCGGCACCACTTCCCAGCGACGGAAGGTTTCGTAGCTGCCGTCCTTGCGGTCGATCGACACGCGGGCCAGCACGTCCTGATCGGGATAGCGCTTCTTGGCAGCCGAAGCGAGCGCGGCCTCGATGGCCTCGAAGATCACCTCGCGCGGCACGCCTTTTTCGTTGGCCACCGCATCGACTACCAGCAACAGTTCCTTGCTCATCTGCTCACTCCGCGTGCGGCTCGGAGGCCGCCGGCTTGTTGGTTGGTTTCTTGCCACCGGACGGCTTGCGCCCGGACTTCCCGTTTCCCTTGCCCGCCCCCGGCTTCTGTGGCGCCAACCCCAAGGCAGCCCAGTCCGGCACGAGGCGCGCCTTCTCGATGTTGTCGAAGGCGGCCGTCAGTGGCGCGGCCGCGCCCTCGACTCCGAACACGATGTTTTCGCCTTCCACTCCGACGATCCGCCCCTCGAAACGGCGGCGCCCATCCTGTGCCATGCGCAACACGACCTTCGCCTGTTCACCGGCATGCCGCGCAAACTGCCCGACTGTGAACAAAGGGCGGTCCACGCCCGGCGACGAGACTTCCAGCGTGTAATTGCCGGAAATCGGATCCTCGACGTCGAGCTGGGCCGACACTTCCCGGCTCACCCGCTCGCAATCGTCGATGGTCACCGTGCGGGCATCCCATTCGGCATGGGGCACATCGATGTAAAGACGCAGCGTGGCACCGCCCGGCGCGGGCAGATATTCGATGCCGAGCAGCTCCAGCCCCAGCGACTCCACGGTCGGGGCGAGCAAACTCGAAACTTCGGTTGCCTTGTCGCTCACATGTCACCTGTTGCTTGCTGCCGGCCCGAATCATCGGCCCGGACAAAACCCTGGCTGGAAAAAGACAAGGGGCCCATTGGGCCCCTGTCCGATAAGACATCCGGACCAAGCCCGCGCAACCCGGAAGACGGATCGCGCGCGCGCCGGCAAGGCCGGCCCGGAACCCTGGCAACGGGCGCCGGCCACTGCCGGGCGCACCGAAGAGTCGCTGGATTATAGGGATTGACCCTCAACCGTGACAACCTGGCACCGGACCCTGAAAAGCGAAACGGCAGCCTGAGCTGCCGTTTCATCTGCCGCACCTGCCGTGACAGGTTTGTGTGGTAGCGGGGGCAGGATTTGAACCTGCGACCTTCGGGTTATGAGCCCGACGAGCTGCCAGACTGCTCCACCCCGCAGCAGAGGAGCGAGATTATGACGGCTTGCGTTGTTTCGCGCAAGCCCTCTCGCACAAAAAAATCAATGCAGGTCGGCGAAGGCGCGCATGCACCACTGCATCAGCGGGTTCCACGCCAGGCCCATCGCCAACAGGCCGATGGCATTAAGCGCGAATACCACGCCAAGCACCGGGTGACGCTGGCCATCCACGGCATGCCCCACCGGCTCGTCGAAATACATCACCTTCAGAACGCGCAGGTAATAGAAGGCGCCGATGACCGCGAACACCACGCCGACGATGGCCAGCCACAGCATGTCGGCCTGCGCCGCAGCACGCAGCACCGACAGCTTGGCCCAGAAGCCCAGCAGCGGCGGCACGCCGGCCAGCGAAGTCATCACGAACAACACCAGCAATGCCATCCACGGATCGCGCGCGTTCAAACCCTTGAAATCATCCAGCGTGTCCGCCTCGAAGCCCTTGCGCGACAGCACGATGATGGCGCCGAACGAAGCCGTCGACATCACCGCATAACTGATCACGTAGAACAATGCGGAGGCATAACCATCCGGCGTACCGGCCGACAGGCCAAGCAACAGGAAGCCGATGTGCGAGACGGTGGAATACGCCAGCATGCGCTTGAGGTTGGTCTGCACCAACGCCATCAGATTGCCGATGGCCAGCGACGCCACAGCCAACCCGGCCACCAGCAGGTGCCACTGGCCGGAAAGCGGACCCACACCGTCTTCGAGCAGACGGAACGCCATGCCGAACGCGGCCAGCTTGGGTGCCGAACTGACAAACAGCGTGACCGGCGTCGGAGCACCCTGATAGACATCGGGCAACCACATGTGGAACGGCGCAGCGCCCAGCTTGAAGGCCACGCCGGCGATCATGAAGACGGTACCGGTCAGCAGCAAGGTACGGTCGGAGCCGGCGATGGCGGCATGGATGCCTTCGAGCATCAGCGTGCCGGTTGCGCCATAGACCAGCGACATGCCGTACAACAGCAAACCGGAAGCCAGCGAACCGAGCACGATGTACTTCATCGCGGCCTCGGTGGCACGGCCGTTGTCGCGATCGAGCGCCACCAGCGCGTAAGAACACAGCGCCAGCAGTTCCAGCCCCAGGTACACCAACACCAGACTGCCGGCCGACACCATCATCATCATGCCGGCCGTGGCGAACAGCACCAGCACCGGGATCTCGCCCTGGAACAGATCGCGTTCGCGCAGGTAGGACCACGAATACACCATCGCCAGCGCGGTGACGCCGAGGATCGCGGCATTCATCACGTCCGAGGCGACATCGCGGACAAACATGCCGTCGAACACCACGCCATGCCCGCCGCAACCGGCCAGCACCATGCCCAGCACGGCCAGCAGCAGGCCGACCGAAATCGTCTGGGTGACGATCTTGTGGCGCTTGTCGATGAACAGGTCGAGGATCAGCAGCGCGAATGCGCCGGCGACCAGCACGATCTCGGGAAGCAGCGGCAGCGCATCAGCGGCAGCCGGCATGGAAGCGGTAAGCGGCGCAGTCATCGTCATTCCTTACAGCAGCTTGCTGGCGGCCAGTTGCGAGGCCAGTTGTGCGATCGAGGGCTCCATCAGGTCGGTCAGCGGCTTGGGATAGAAACCCAGCACCAGCACGGCGGCGGCGAAAATGCCCAGCACCAGCGTTTCGCGGCCGTTGATGTCCTTCAACTCGGCGACGTGGGCATTGCCGACTTCGCCGAAGAAAACCCGCTTGTACAGCCACAGCGTGTAACCCGCACCGATGATCAGCGTGGTAGCCGCAGCAAAGGCAATCAACGGCTGCTGCTGGAAACTGGCCAGGATCACCATGAACTCACCGACGAAACCGCTGGTGCCCGGCAGGCCGGCATTGGCCATGAAGAACAGCATCGCGAAGGTGGCAAACCAGGGCATGGTGTTGACCACGCCGCCGTAGTCCTTGATCTGGCGCGTATGCATGCGGTCGTACAGCACGCCGATGCAGGAGAACATCGCGCCGGAAACGAAACCGTGCGAGATCATCTGCACCATCGCGCCCTGCAGGGCCAACTGGCCGGCATCGACGTTGCCGAACTGGCGCACCAGCCCGAAGGCGACGAACACGCCCAAGGTGACGAAGCCCATGTGTGCAACCGACGAGTACGCCACCAGCTTCTTCATGTCGTCCTGCACCAACGCCACCAGGCCGACATACACCACCGCGATCAGCGACAACGCGATCACCAGCCACGCCCAGTAATCACCGGCATCCGGCACGATCGGCAGGTTGAAACGCAACAGACCGTAACCACCGATCTTCAGTGCGATGGCGGCCAGGATCACCGAACCGGCGGTCGGTGCCTCCACGTGCGCATCCGGCAACCACGTGTGCACCGGGAACATCGGCACCTTGACCGCGAAGGCAATCAGGAAAGCGAAGAACAGCCAGGTCTGCTCCTTCATGCTCAGCGGCAATGCGTACAAGTCGGCCAGCTGGAAGCTGCCGCCCTTCGCGTACAGGTAGACCAGGCCCACCAGCATGAACACCGAGCCAAGGAAGGTGTAGATGAAGAACTTCATCGCCGCGTAGATGCGACGCGGACCGCCCCAGATACCGATGATCAGGAACATCGGGATCAGCATGGCCTCGAAGAACACGTAGAACAGGATCGCGTCCGTCGCGGCGAAGATGCCGGTCGTCACGCCGGAGAGGATCAGGAAAGCCGCCACGTACTGGCTGACCCGCTTCTCCACCGAGCTCCAGGCGCCGATCAACGCAAGGACCGTCACCAAGGTATTCAACAGGATCAACGCCACCGCGATGCCGTCGGCGCCGAGGTTGTAACCGATCTTGTAGGCGGGGATCCACGCATGCGTTTCGACGAACTGCATGCCGGGATTGGCATGGTCGAATCCGCTCAGCAACGGCAGGCTGAGCCCGAACGTCAGCAAAGCCACGGCCAGACCAAGCCAGCGGGCAGCCACGACCCGGCCATTCCCCATGGCCAATACCGCGACGGCGCCGAGGATCGGCAACCAGATCAGGACACTCAACAAAGGCAGGTTTGCCACGACGTCTTCCCGTACAGTTGGTTCAGTGCCAGAAACGCATCAACGCGGCCATCAGAACGATCAGGCCGAGAATCATCGCGAAGGCATAGTGGTAGAGATAGCCGGACTGGGTGCGGCGCAGCAGGTTGGAGGCCAGATCGACCACGCGCACGCTGCCGTTGACCAGCACGCCATCGACGATCTTGCTGTCGATGAAGCGGAACACCTTGCCGAGCTTGACGCTGCCGCCGGCAAAACCGCCGATCCACAGCGCATCCATCCCGTACTTGTTTTCCAGCACGCTGACCAGCGGCGAGAAAGCACGGCGCAGCTTGGTCGGCCATTCCGGAGAAAGCACCAGGTACAGCAGCGCTGCCAAACCCAGACCAATCAGCATCAGCCAGAACGGCAGGCCGGTGAAGCCGTGCAGGGCAAAGGCCAGCGGACCATGGAACTCTTCCTTCAGCGCCGCCATCGTGTCCATCGACGGGTCCAAGAGATCGACGATGCCGAGGAAGAACGGCAGCTTTTCGTGATGCCCGGACCAGTCGGTACCGAACAGCATCGGGCCGATGGTGAAGAAGCCGATCGCGATCGACGGGATCGCCAGCAGCACCAGCGGCAGGGTCACCACCCACGGCGATTCGTGCGGAACGTGCGGGCCATGGTGGCCGTGTGCGTCATGCGAGGCATGCGCGTCGTGCCCGTGATCGTCGTGGTGAACCTCGCGGAAGCGCTCCTTGCCGTGGAAGGTCAGGAACAGCAAACGGAAGCTGTAGAAGCTGGTCACCACCACGCCGGCCAGCACCGACCAGTAGCCATAGGTGGCGATCCAGTTGTTGGCCTCGTGGGCATGGTGCCCGGCGGCCTCTATGATGCTGTCCTTCGAGTAGAAGCCGCTGAAGAACGGCATGCCGACCAGGGCCAGCGTGCCGATCAGGCTGGTGGCGTAGGTGACCGGCATGTACTTGTAAAGGCCGCCCATCTTGCGCATGTCCTGCTCGTGGTGCATGCCGATGATCACCGAACCGGCCGCCAGGAACAGCAGCGCCTTGAAGAAGGCATGGGTCATCAGGTGGAACACCGCCGCCGAGTAGGCCGACACACCCAGCGCGACGAACATGTAGCCCAGCTGCGACAGCGTCGAGTACGCGACCACGCGCTTGATGTCGTTCTGCACGATGCCGATCAGGCCGGTGAAGAAGGCCGTGGTCGCACCGATGAACAGGATGAAGTTCATCGCCGTTTCCGACAGCTGGAACAGCGGCGACATGCGGGTGACCATGAAGATGCCGGCGGTCACCATCGTCGCGGCGTGGATCAGCGCCGAAATCGGGGTCGGGCCTTCCATCGAATCGGGCAGCCAGACGTGCAACGGCACCTGCGCCGACTTGCCCATCGCGCCGATGAACAGGCAGATGCAGATCACCGTGGACAGCTCCCACGTGTGACCCGGCAGGATCTGCACGGTCACGCCCTTGAGCAGCGGCGCGTTGGCGAAGACGGTGGCGTAATCCAGCGTGCCGAACACCCACAGCACCGCCGCGATGCCCAGCAGGAAGCCGAAGTCGCCGACGCGGTTGATCACGAACGCCTTCAGGTTGGCGAAGATCGCGGTCGGCTTCTTGAACCAGAAACCGATCAACAGATACGACACCAGGCCCACCGCTTCCCAGCCGAAGAACAGCTGCATGAAGTTGTTGCTCATCACGAGGGTGAGCATCGAGAAGGTGAACAGCGAGATGTAGCTGAAGAAACGCTGGTAACCCGGGTCGTCCTCCATGTAGCCGATGGTGTACACGTGCACCAGCAGCGACACGAAGGTGACCACGACCATCATCATTGCGGTCAGGCGGTCGACCATGAAGCCGACGTGGGCCGAGTAATGGCCGACATCGAAGAAGGTGTAGATGTTCTCGTTGAACGGCGAAGCGCCCAGCGCCAGCAGCTGGTACAGCGTGTAACACGACAGCGCGCAGCTGACGGCCACGCCGAGGATAGTGGCGTACTGCGCGCCCTTGCGCCCGACCTGCTTGCCCAGCAGGCCGGCAATCAGGCTGCCTGCCAGCGGTGCCAGCACGACGCCAAGCAGCACGCTCTTCGAAAGGGTGATTTCCATGCCTGTCATCGGTGCGTCAACCCTTCAGCGTGTCGATTTCGGCGACATTGATCGTGTGCCGTGTACGGAACAAGGCGACCAGAATCGCCAGCGCGATGGCCGATTCCGCGGCCGCCACGGTCAGGATGAAGAACACGAACAACTGCCCGGCCGGATCGCCCAACTGGCGCGAGAACGCGACGAAGTTGATGTTGACCGAGAGCAGCATCAGTTCGATCGACATCAGCAGGACGATGATGTTCTTCCGGTTCAGGAAGATGCCGGCCAGGCTGATGCAGAACAGCACCGCACCGAGCGCCAGCAAATGTCCGAGGGTGATCATGCCTTCGCCTCCGGCTGGGCCTGCCCAGCATCTGCGGCCGGAGCCGTTTCGATTTCCGGCTTCACGGCGTCCATCTTGACGATGCGCAGGCGATCGGCCGCCTTGACCATCGTCTGCTCGCCCGGGTTCTGGTGGCGCACGCCCTCGCGCTTGCGCAGGGTCAGCATCACCGCCGCGATCACCGCCACGGTCAGGATCAGCGCGGCGAATTCGAACGGCAGCAGGAACTTGGTGAACAAGGTCCGCGCCAGCCAGGTGATGTTGGAGGTGTCGGCCGCGAGCGCGGCGGCGTTGTCCGGCAAGGCCGATGCCGAGCGCGCCTTGACGCCGATCAGCGACAGCATCTGCACCAGCATGGCCACCGCCACCACCACGCCCACCGGCAGGTAGCGCACGTAGCCTTCGCGCAGCTTGTCGGTGTCCAGGTCCAGCATCATGACCACGAACAGGAACAGCACCATCACCGCGCCGACATAGACCAGCACCAGCGCGACGCCGAGGAATTCGGCCCCCACCAGCAGCCACACGCAGGCGATGGAGAAGAAGGTCAGGATCAACGCCAGCACCGCGTGCACTGGATTGCGCACACTGATCACCGCGCCCGCGGCGATGACCGCGATGCCCGAGAAAACGTAGAAGAAGAAATTCACCCAATCCATCACGAAACCTCAGCGGTAGGCGGCATCGGCGGCGCGACGTTCTGCGATCTCGGCCTCGAGCCGGTCGCCGATGGCGAGCAGCTGCGGCTTGGTCACGACGTTCTGGCCACGCTTGTCGAAGTGGTATTCGAGCACGTGCGTCTCGACGATCGAATCCACCGGGCAACTCTCTTCGCAGAAGCCGCAGAAGATGCACTTGAACAGGTCGATTTCATAGCGCGTGGTGCGGCGCGTGCCGTCTTCACGCTTGGCCGAGTCGATGGTGATCGCCAGCGCCGGGCACACCGCTTCGCACAGCTTGCAGGCGATGCAGCGCTCCTCGCCGTTGGGATAACGGCGCAGCGCGTGCAGGCCACGGAAACGCGGCGACTGCGGGAACTTCTCCATCGGGTACATCATCGTGTACTTGGGACGGAACGTGTATTTCAACGTCAGCCACAGGCCGCCGAGAAGCTCCAGCAGCATCAGGCTCTTGAAGTAATGGATGATCTTGTTCATCACGTCAGACGCCCTTCTGGATGACACCGAAAAACACCATCAACGCCGTCACCGCGATCCACGCGATGGTCAGCGGGATGAACACCTTCCAACCCAGCCGCATGATCTGGTCGTAGCGGTAGCGCGGGAAGCTGGCACGGAACCAGATGTACGCGCTCATGAAGAACACGACCTTCAGCAGCAACCACGGCCAGCCGCCGTCCCAGATCCAGTTGATCCACGGCGAAACATCCGCGCTCACCCAGCCCTGGATCGGGCTCAGCCAGCCGCCGAGGAAGAACAGCGAGATCAGGAAGCTGATCAGGATCATGTTGGCGTATTCGGCCAGGAAGAACAGCGCGAACGCACCGCCCGAATACTCGACCATGTGGCCGGCCACGATTTCCGACTCGCCTTCCACCACGTCGAACGGAGCGCGGTTGGTCTCGGCCACGCCGGACACCCAGTACACGATGAACAACGGGAACAGCGGCAGCAGGAACCAGTCGAACAGGCCCGAACTGCCCTTCTGCGCCATCACGATGTCGGTCAGGTTCAAGCTGCCGGCGGCGATCATCACGCCCACCAGCGCGAAACCCATTGCGATTTCGTAGCTGATCATCTGCGCCGAGGCACGCATCGCGCCGAGGAAGGCGTACTTCGAGTTCGACGCCCAGCCGGCCAGGATGATGCCGTAGATGCCCATCGAGGTCATCGCCAGCAGGTACAGCAAGCCGGCATTGGCGTTGGACAGCACCAGCTGGTAGTCGAACGGCACCACCGCCCATGCGGCGAAGGCCGGTGCCAGCACGATCAGCGGCGCGATGAAGTAGATCGTCTTGCTGGCCGTGGTCGGCGCCACGATTTCCTTGGACAGCAGCTTGAACACGTCGGCGAAGGCCTGCAGCACGCCCATGCCGACGTACATCGGCCCGTGGCGCACGTGCATCCAGCCGATCAGCTTGCGCTCCCACACCACGTAGAAGGCAACCACCACGATCACCGGCACCGCGATCAGCAATATCTTGATCAGCAGCCACAACACCAGCCCGGTGGCGCCCAGCGACAAGAACCACTGGTGAAGCGGGTCCACCGCGTTGATCAGCAACTCGTTCATGCAGCCACCACCGTGATTCGGCCAGCGCCCAGCGGCGCGGTTGCGCCATGGCCGGTTTCGATCCAGGCAACGCCCGGTGCAACCCGCGCGTCGATGTACACCGGCAAGGTGGCGGTGCCGGCCGCAGCGGACACCTTGGCGACCTTGCCTTCGGTCAAAGAAGCCGATTGGGCATCGGCTGGATTCAGCACGATGCGCGGCGCCGCATTGAGCGGATGCGCCTGCAACGCGGCGGCACGACGCACGAATGCATCGGTACGGTAGATGGCCGGAACTGCGGCCAGTTCCAGCCCTTCCGATGCCGTCGTCGGCTTGGCCGAGGTGGCGATGCTGCCCACAGCCGTTGCCGGCAAGGCACGCACGCCGGCCAGATCGGTGAACTCGAAGCCCGGCAGTTGCAGTTCGCCGCCCAATGCACGCAGCACACGCCAGCCTTCGCGGGCTTCGCCCGGCAGCGCGCCGCCCGGACGCGTCTGCTGCTCGACGCCATCAAGATTGGTCAGCGTCGCCTCGATCTCGGGCAACGCACCGATCGGCAGGATCACGTCGGCAACATCGCGCGTGGAAGTGCAGGCGAAATGGCTGAACGCCACCACCTTGGCGCCGGCCAGCGCACGCATGGCCGTGCCGGTATCGGCGAAATCCAGACCTGGCTCGATGCCGTAGGTCACATATGCCTTGCGCGGCTGGGCCAGCATTGCAGCGGCATCATGCGCACTCGGCAACACGCCGGCGCGCGCAAGGCCAAGCGCATTGGCACCCTGCGGGATGCGGCACAGCGCGGCGCCGGTGGCGGCGGCAAATTCGCGCGCGGCGGCGCGCAACTCGGATGCCTGCGGGTGGTTCTCGGCAATGGCGCCGACCAGCAGCACCGCATTGCCTGCGGCAGACACTGCTTCACGCAGGCCGGCATCGGCCAGCGCGGAAGCCATCGCCGACGGCGCCACGATCTTTTTGCCTGCGGCATTGAAGGTGAATTCGAAATCCACCGGGTTGACCACGAACACCTTGGCACCCTTGCGCACGGCCTTGCGGATGCGCTGGTGCAGCAGCGGCAATTCGTGGCGGATGTTGCTGCCGAAGACCACGATGGCCTTGGCTGCCTCGATCCCGGCCAGCGGCAACGCGAACGGTTCGGCCACGGCGGCATCGGAGAAATCGCGCAGGCCGATGCGGTGGTCGAGATTGCCGCTGCCCAGCCCGGAAGCCAGACGCGCCAGCAACGCACCCTCCTCGTTCGAGCTGGACGGATGCACCAGCACGCCCAGATCATCGCCCTTGAAGCTGCGCAGGATGTCGGTGGCCGCAGCCAGGGCTTCGCCCCAGCTCACTTCCTTCCATTCGCCGTTGATCTTCTGCAGCGGCTTGACCGCGCGATCGGCGCTGTACAGACCTTGGTGCGAGTAGCGGTCGCGGTCGGACAACCAGCATTCGTTGACCGCTTCGTTGTCGCGCGGGACGGTACGCAGCACTTCGCCGCGGCGCACGTGCAGGAACAGGTTCGACCCCATCGCATCGTGGTAGCCGAGCGATTCGCGCGCCTGCAGTTCCCACGGACGTGCACGGAACTGGAACACCTTGTTGGTCAACGCGCCCACCGGGCACACGTCCACGACGTTGCCGGACAATTCGGTGGTCAGCGGCTTGCCGTCGTAGGTGCCGATCTGCAGGTTTTCGCCGCGGTACATGCCGCCCAGCTCGTAGGTGCCGGCCACTTCAGCGGTGAAACGCACGCAGCGCGTGCATTGGATGCAGCGGGTCATCTCGGTGGCAACCAGCGGGCCGAGGTCCTCGTCCGGCACCACGCGCTTGCGCTCGTTGAAGCGGCTGACCGAACGGCCATAGCCCAGCGCGACGTCCTGCAGTTCGCACTCGCCGCCCTGATCGCAGATCGGGCAATCCAGCGGGTGGTTGACCAGCAGGAACTCCATCACGTGGCGCTGGTAGTTCAGCGTCTTCTCGTTGCGCGTGAATATCTTCATGCCGTCGGCCACCGGAGTGGCGCAGGCCGGCGACGGCTTGGGCGCGGCACGGCCGCCCATTTCGGTATCCACCAGGCACATGCGGCAATTGGCCGCGATCGGCAGCTTCTCGTGGTAGCAGAAGCGCGGGATCGGGATGCCGGCCTTGTCGGCGGCCTGGATGATCATCGAGTTCTTGGGCACGACCAGATTGCGGCCGTCGATCTCGATGGTGACATGGCCCTCGGGCACGATCGGTGCGTCGGGGTTTGCGGGCTGCGCACTCATGCGGCCACTCCCAGTTGCTCGTCCACGATCGAATGACCGTTGACGATGTAGTACTCGAATTCGTCCCAGAACTGGCGCAGGAAACCCTGGATGGGCCATGCGGCCGCTTCGCCGAAGGCGCAGATGGTATGGCCTTCGATCTGGCCGGCAATCGTCTTGAGCTGGTGCAGGTCTTCCATCGTGGCCTGGCCGGCAACGATGCGCTCGAGCACGCGGTGCATCCAGCCGGTGCCTTCGCGGCACGGCGTGCACTGGCCGCAGGATTCCTTGTGGAAGAACTGGCTGATGCGGCAGGCAAACTTGACGCAGCACACGCTGTCGTCCAGCACCACGATGGCACCCGAACCCAGGCCGGTGCCAAGCGCGCGCAGTGTGTCGTAGTCCATCTGCAGGCCGTGCAGTTGCTCGGCCTTCAGCACCGGCATCGACACGCCGCCCGGCACGGCCGCCTTGAGCTTGCGGCCCGGACGCAGGCCGCCGGCCATTTCCAGCAACTCGTCGAAGGTGGTACCCAGCGGCACCTCGAAATTGCCGCCCTTCTGCACGCAGCCGGACACCGAAAAAATCTTCGGGCCGCCGTTGGCGGTCTTGCTCAGACCCTTGAACCATTCGGCGCCATTGCGAATGATCGCCGGCACCGAGGCATAGGTTTCGGTGTTGTTGATGGTGGTCGGCTTGCCATACAGGCCGAAGTTGGCCGGGAACGGCGGCTTGAAGCGCGGCTGGCCCTTCTTGCCCTCCAGCGACTCCATCAACGCGGTTTCCTCGCCGCAGATGTAGGCACCGGCACCGAGCGCGGCATAGAGGTCGATGTCCACGCCGCTGCCGAGGACGTTCTCGCCCAGCCAGCCATTGGCATAGGCATCCTTCAGCGCCTGCTCGAAATGTTCGAACGGTTCGTGGTGGAACTCGCCGCGCATGTAGTTGTAGCCGTAGCGGCTGCCGGTGGCATAGCAGCCGATCGCCATGCCCTCGATCACCGAGTGCGGGTTGTAGCGCAGGATGTCGCGGTCCTTGCAGGTGCCCGGCTCGGACTCGTCCGAGTTGCACAGCATGTACTTGATTGGCGCGTCCTTCGGCATGAAGGACCACTTCAGGCCGGTCGGGAAACCCGCGCCGCCGCGGCCGCGCAGGCCGGACTGCTTGACCATCTCGACGACGTCGGCCGGCGGGATCTTCTCGGTCAGGATCTTGCGCAGCGCCTGGTAGCCACCGCTCTTGAGGTAGCTCTCGTACGACCACGGGGTGTCGTAATGCAGGGTGGTGTAGACCACCTGGTGCGGCTGCGGAGCGGGGCCGACCGGGCCGGTGGGTGCATTGTGGTGATGTGCCATGCCTTACTCCAGCCCATCCAGCAGTTCGTCGACCTTTGCCTTGGTCAGGTGCTCGTGGTAATGGCCATTGATGACCATCATCGGTGCATGCGCGCAGGCGGCCAGGCACTCCTCTTCCTTCTTCAGGAAGATGCGACCGTCGGCGGTGGACTGCCCGCGCTTGCAACCGAGCTTGTGCTCGGCGTACTGCGCCAACTCCTCGCCGCCGTTGAGCCAGCAGCTGATGTTGGTGCAGAAGGCGACGTTGTGGCGGCCGACCTTCTCGGTCTCGAACATCGAGTAGAAGGTGGCGACCTCGTAGGCCCACACCGGCGGGATGTCCAGATATTTGGCCACCGCCGCGATCAACGCGTCATCCAGCCAGCCGTGGTTCTGCTCCTGCGCGGCATGCAGGCCCTGCAACACCGCCGAACGCTTGCGGTCCGGCGGAAACTTGCTCAGCCAGTGGTCGATGTGGGCGCGCGTCTTCTCGCTCAGCACCACCATCGGGTCCACGTCGCGGACCGCCTCGAAATTGCCTGTCGCCTTCATCGGTCGACCTCACCAAACACCAAGTCGTAGGTACCGATCATCGCCACGACGTCGGCCAGCAGATAACCGCGCACCACCGCGTCCATCGAGGACAGGTGGGCAAAACCCGGCGCGCGCAGATGCACGCGGAAAGGCTTGTTGGCGCCATCGGAAACCAGATAGCAGCCGAACTCGCCCTTCGGCGCCTCGACCGCGGCATAGGTTTCGCCGGCCGGCACGCAATAGCCTTCGGAGAACAGCTTGAAGTGGTGGATCAGCGCTTCCATGTCGTCCTTCATCTCCGCGCGGTGCGGAGGGGCGACCTTGAAATTCTGCACGATCACTGGGCCCGGGTTGGCCTTCAGCCAATCCACGCACTGCTTGATGATGCGGTTGGACTGGCGCATCTCGGCCACGCGCACCAGATAGCGGTCGTAGCAGTCGCCATTCACGCCCACCGGGATGTCGAAATCCACGGCATCGTACTTGGCGTAGGGCTGCTTCTTGCGCAGATCCCACTCGATGCCCGAACCACGCAGCATGCAGCCGGTCATGCTCCAGGCCTTGGCCTGCTCCGGGCTGATCACGCCGACGCCGACGGTACGCTGCTTCCAGATGCGGTTGTCGGTCAGCAGCGTCTCGTACTCGTCGACGCGGCCCGGGAATTCCTTGGTGAAGTCGTCGAGGAAGTCCAGCAGCGAGCCTTCGCGCGCCTGATTGAACTTCTTCAGCAGCTTGCCCTTGTGCCACTGCGATTCGCGGTACTTGGGCATGTGGTCGGGCAGGTCGCGGTACACGCCACCCGGGCGGTAATAGGCCGCATGCATGCGCGCGCCGCTGACCGCCTCGTAGGCATCCATCAGCTCTTCGCGCTCGCGGAAGGCATACAGCATCACCGCCATCGCGCCGAGATCCAGCGCATTGGAGCCCACCCACATCAGGTGGTTCAGGATGCGGGTGATCTCGTCGAACATCGTGCGGATGTACTGCGCGCGCTCGGGCACCTGGATGCCCATCAGCGTCTCGATCGAGCGCACGTACGCGTGCTCGTTGCACATCATCGACACGTAGTCCAGGCGATCCATGTAACCGATCGACTGGTTGAAGGGCTTGGACTCGGCCAGCTTCTCGGTACCCCGGTGCAGCAGGCCGATGTGCGGATCGGCACGGACGATGGTTTCGCCGTCCATCTCCAGAATCAGGCGCAGCACGCCGTGCGCGGCCGGATGCTGCGGACCGAAGTTCATCGTGTAGTTGCGGATTTCCTGCTTGCGCTCGGCAGGATTGCTTGCAAAGCCCTCGTGGGCCGGCTCGATGATGGCGCTCATTTGGCTTGCTCCCGCGCGGCGGCTTCACCGGCAGCGGTCTGGTAGCGGGCATCGTCGCGGATCACGCGCGGCACGTTGACGCGCGGCACCACCGAGGTCACCGGCTCGTAGACGACGCGTTTCTTTTCTTCGTCGTAGCGGACTTCGACGTTGCCGATCAGCGGGAAGTCCTTGCGGAACGGATGCCCGACGAAGCCGTAATCGGTGAGGATGCGGCGCAGGTCCGGGTGACCTTCGAACACGATGCCGAACAGGTCGAAGGCCTCGCGCTCGAACCAGTTGGCACCCGGCCACACGTCGGTCAGCGAGGCAACCACCGGCAGCCCGTCATCCGGAGCATGGCAGCGGATGCGCAAACGGCGATTGTGCTCGTACGAAATCAGCTGCGCGACGACGGCGAAACGATTGACCGGCACATCGATGGGCTGCGACTGCGCACCGGCCTCTTCGCTCGGGAACTCGCCCCAGCCGAAGCGGCCGACGGTCTTGCCCTCGACACCGCGGCTGAAGCCCTGCGAGGACACGTCCGAGGTATCCCACTCGTCGCTGCCGAAGCCGAGGTAATCGACGCCGCACAGATCGGACAGCTGCTCGAAACCGAGTTCGTCGCGCAATGCCAGCGCGGATTCGTGCCAGATGGAGAACGGCAGTTCGAGCGTGATTTCGCCGCGCGGCCCGGCCACCGTGACCGTGCCGTCGGGGAAACGCTTACCGAGGCGGTCGATGAAGGAGGAAGCTTGCTCTGCCATATCGGGGCTGGCGTGCTCTAGTCGGAAAAAGGGATCAGCTGGCGATGGTCTGGGTGCGCCAGATCTTCTTCTGCAGCTGCAGGATGCCGTAGACCAGCGCTTCGGCGGTCGGCGGGCAACCCGGCACGTACACGTCCACCGGCACGATGCGGTCGCAGCCGCGCACGACGGAATACGAATAGTGGTAATAGCCGCCGCCATTGGCGCAGCTGCCCATCGAGATCACCCACTTCGGGTCGGGCATCTGGTCGTAGACCTTGCGCAGCGCGGGGGCCATCTTGTTGACCAGCGTGCCGGCCACGATCATCACGTCGGACTGACGCGGCGACGGGCGGAACACCACCCCGTAGCGATCCAGATCAAGCCGCGAAGCGCCGGCGTGCATCATTTCCACCGCACAGCAGGCCAGACCGAAGGTCATCGGCCACATCGAGCCGGTGCGCGCCCAATTCAACAGGGCATCGACGCTGGTGGTGACGTAGCCCTTTTCGAGCAGCGGATTTTCGCCTTCGGGACGCAGGATGTCATCGACCCGCCCTTCCGGGATCGGGTTGGTCATCAGGCGATCGACGGTCTGGATCACTCCCATTCCAGGGCTCCCTTCTTCCAGACATAGATGAAACCGAGGAACAGCATGCCGACGAACAGGCCCATCGTGACGAGCGCGCGCGCGCCGAGCTCCTGGAAGACCAGGGTCCACGGAACGATGAAGATGATTTCCAGATCGAAGACGATGAACTGGATGGCGATGAGGTAATAGCGCACGTCGAACTTCATGCGCGCATCCTCGAAGGCCTCGAAGCCGCACTCGTACGGCGAAAGCTTCTGCGCGTCGGGACGCCTCGGACCGAGGAAGCGGCCGATCACCATCAACGAAATGCCGATGCCGGTGGCCACGAGCAGGAACAGCAGAGACGGCAGATATTCGGCCAGCACTAGCGTTTCTCTCTTGCCTCTGCCAGCAACCGCGAACGGCGCCGGCTGGGTGGGGGTTCCGCGTCGAAATGCCGGCCACGTTGCGCAGCCGGCGTGCACGGGTGAATCAATGGTGCCCAAGAGGGGACTCGAACCCCTACGACCTAAGTCGCTACCACCTCAAGGTAGTGCGTCTACCAATTCCGCCACCTGGGCAAACCGCTCATCCAGACTGGATGAGCGGCAGTATTGTAACCGGGTTCAGTTCCCGGTGGTCGGTGCCGGCGCGTTTTTTTCCGCAGCAGGCACTTCGGACGAAGCAGGTACCGGGGCCGCCGGCAACTCGCCCGCAGCAGGTGCCGCAGGAACGGCAGCGGAGGACATCACGCCGAGGCCGGCACTGCTGGCCGGACGCGCATTGTGCGAGGCGTACCACGCCATGAACAGGCTGATGCCGAAGAACGCCACGGCCAGCCACTTGGTGGACTTGGACAGGAAATTCGACGCACCGCGCGAGCCGAACACGGTGCCCGAGGCGCCCGCACCGAAACCGGAACCCGCTGCCGCACCGGCACCGCGCTGCATCAGGATCAGCGCAATCATCGCAATGGCGATGAGCACGTAGATCACGTTGAGGATGGACATCAGCATTGTCGTGATTCTTCTTCTGTTTGCTTGCCGCTTGATCGATCAGGCCGCCGCGGCACGCGCGATGGCCAGGAAATCGTCGGCCACCAGCGAGGCGCCGCCGACCAGCCCGCCATCGACATCGGGCTGGGAAAACAGCTCGGCCGCATTGTCGGGCTTGACGCTGCCGCCATAGAGAAGCGGCAGCTGCTCGGCGATTCTAGCATCGCGCGACGCCACCACGCCACGGATGAAGGCATGCACGGCCTGTGCCTGATCGGGACTCGCGGTACGCCCCGTGCCGATGGCCCAGACCGGCTCATAGGCCACCACCGCCTGCGCGAAACCCTCCGCCCCCACCTGATCCAGCACGGGAGCGAGCTGCGAGGCCAGCACCGATTCGGTGGCACCGGCCTCGCGCTGTTCCAGCGTCTCGCCGACACAGAGGATGGGGCGCAGGCCGGCATTGAGTGCAGCATGGAACTTGCGCGCCACCAACTCGCTGCTTTCCAGATGGTACTGGCGGCGCTCGGAATGCCCGACCAGACCGAAACTGGCACCGACATCCACCAGCATCGCCGCCGACACCTCACCGGTATAGGCACCCTTCTCGTTGCTGCTGACGTCCTGCGCACCGAAACGCACGCGACTGTCGCGGAAACGATCGATCAGCTCGCCCAGATAAGGCAATGGCGGCAGGATGACGATATCCACGCCGACGGGCTGCTCCACCGCCACCTCGCCGACCAGACGGTTAGCGAAATCACGGGTGCCGTGGAGTTTCCAGTTGCCAGCTACGATCTTGCGGCGCATCGGCCTGCCTCTTGCTCAGGGGCGCAAAGGATAGCCGATGACCGCAATGCCGAGTCCCGTGCGGACGCATCCGGGACATTCAGGGACAACACCGGACATCCGCATCGCCCGATTGCGCAACGCCGATGCCGCGCGCGGCACGGCATCGCCCGGCTGCATCACTTCAGCTTGATCTCGCGCAGGCGCTCGTCGAGGTAGCCCTGCGCGGTGATCGGCTCGGGATAGCGGCTCGGATTGTCCGGGGTGATGCACGAGGGCAGCACGTCGATCAGGAAATCCGGGTTCGGGTGCAGGAAGAACGGCACCGAATAGCGCGGCTGGCGCGCCTGCTCGCCCGGAGGATTGACCACGCGGTGGGTGGTGGACGGATACACGTGGTTGGTCAGGCGCTGCAGCATGTCGCCGATGTTGACCACGATGGTGTCCTCGTCGGCGGTGAACGGCACCCACTCGCCCTCGTGCGAGCGCACCTCCAGCCCGGCCGCGCTGGCACCGACCAGCAAGGTGATCAGGTTGATGTCCTCGTGCGCGCCGGCGCGCACGTTGGGCACGTCCGGCGTGGTGATGGGCGGGTAATGGATCGGGCGCAGGATCGAATTGCCGCTGTCGGTCTTGTCGGCAAACCAATGCTCCGGCAGGCCGATGTGCAGGGCCAGCGCCGACAGCACCCGCGCGCCGAGCTTGTCCAGCGCCTGATACAGGCCGTAACCGGCCGTGCGGAACTCGGGTACTTCGGCCGGCCACTGGTTGGGCGGCATCGCGTCGCGGTACTTCGAATCGCCCGGGATCTCGCGGCCGATGTGCCAGAACTCCTTGAGGTCGAAGTACTTGGAGTCCTTCGCGGTCTCGATGCCGAACGGCGTGTAGCCGCGCGCGCCGCCACCGCCGGCCACGTGGTACTGCTTCTTCACCTCGTCGGGCAGGGCGAAGAAGGCCTTGAACGCCGCATAGGCGGCATCGATGTCGGCCTGCGGGATGCCGTGGTTGCGGATGCCGGCAAAGCCCCATTGCCGATAGGCCGCGCCGAGGTCGGCGACGAAGGCGTCACGGTCGCTGTCGAAACGGGCGATGTCGAGGACGGGAATGCGGGGAACCATCGAAAACTCCTGACGAAAAGGCGCCGACCGCGGCAAGGCCGGGCCAGCGCGAAAAATGTTACTGCAACGCCCGGGCGGATTCAGGCGGCGGCGCGGACCGCGGCCGCCAGCGCGTCGAGCGTGGATTGCATCAGCGCATCGTCGTCGGCTTCGACGGTCACGCGCACCACCGGCTCGGTGCCGGAAGGCCGCAGGAAGGCACGCCCCCTGCCCTGCACCCCCTCCTACGCCGCCTGCAATGCCTGCACCCCGCCGCCGGCGACCACCACAGCCTTG
>DMID01000239.1 GCA_003449195.1 Lysobacteraceae bacterium
GCTTCCAGGCCATCCGCATCCACGTGAACCGCGAACTGGCCGATCTCGAAACCGGGCTCGATGCCGCGCTGGCCGCGCTGGCCGCCTTGCCTGCCACGCGGGTGCTGCGGACTTCCGGCTATTACGTCACGCCGGCCTGGGGCGGCATCGAACAACCCGACTTCGTCAATGCCGCCGCCGTGCTCGACACGGCACTCGCGCCGCTGGATCTGCTCGACGGCCTGCTCGCCATCGAGCGCGGGGCCGGGCGCGACCGCAATCGGGAAGTGCGCTGGGGGCCGCGTACCCTCGATCTCGACTTGCTTCTGTACGGCGACGTGGTGCTCGATTCGCCACGCCTGAGCCTGCCGCATCCGCGCCTGCATGAGCGCGCCTTTGCCTTGCTGCCCTTGGCCGAGGTGGCGCCGGAGGCTCGGATTCCGGGCATGGGTACCGTGCGGGACGCGCTGTTGCGGGTGGATGCGAGCGGGCTGCGGCTATTGGCGCGATAATGGCCGGCTCATAGCCACCGATCATTTCGACATGAGCCTTCATACCGACGCCAAACCGTGGACCGTGCCCGCGCTTGCAGAAGCCAAGCGTGAAGGCCGCCGGCTGGCCATGCTCACGGCCTACGATGCCGGGTTTGCCCGCGTGCTCGACGCCAACGGCGTCGATCTGGTGTTGATCGGCGATTCGCTGGGCATGGTGGTACAGGGCCACGATTCCACCTTGTCGGTGACGGTGGACGACATCGAATACCACACCGCCGCGGTGGCCCGCGTATTGAAGCAGGCCTTGCTGGTGGCCGACCTGCCGTTCCAGGCCGACGCCACGCCGGAGCGTGCGCTGGACGCGTCCACGCGCTTCCTGCGTGCCGGTGCGGAAATGGTCAAGATCGAGGGCGCCGGGCACAAGCTCGACACCATCCGTTATCTCGTCGAGCGCGAAGTGCCGGTGTGTTCGCATCTCGGCCTGACGCCGCAATCGGTGCTGCGTCTGGGCGGCTACAAGCTGCAGGGGCGCGAGCAGGCTGCCGCGCGCAAGCTGGTGGCCGATGCACAGGCCGTGGTCGAGGCCGGTGCGCAGCTGCTGGTGCTCGAATGCGTGCCCACGCCGCTGGCTGCGGAAATCACCGCCGCCGTGCCGGTGCCGACCATCGGCATCGGGGCCGGCCCGCAATGCGACGGGCAAGTGCTGGTGCTGCACGATTTCCTCGGCCTGGACAGCGGCCATCGCCGGCCGAAATTCGTCAAGGATTTCCTCGCCGAGGGCGGCTCGGTGGCCGGCGCCGTGCAGGCCTACGTCGAGGCCGTGCATGGCGGCACCTTCCCCGACACCGAGCATTCCTACGCCTGAGCGGCCACGAACCTGCCAGGTTCTCTTTCAGGACAATTGAAATGACCGAATCGATCACCGAGCTGTCGGCACTGCGCGAGCGCGTGCGCGGCTGGAAACACGAAGGCCTGCGGGTGGCGCTGGTGCCGACGATGGGCAACCTGCACGCGGGCCACTTCTCGCTGGTCAAGCTGGCACGCCAGCACGCCGACCGCGTGGTGGCCAGCGTGTTCGTCAACCCCACCCAGTTCGGCCCGAACGAGGACTACGCCCAGTACCCGCGCACGCCCGAAGCCGACCGGGCCGGCCTGGCGGCGGCCGGCTGCGATGCGGTGTGGATGCCTTCGGTGGAGACGATGTACCCCTTCGGCGCCGATCAGGCCATGCAGATGCATCTGCCCGGCGTCAGCGAAATCCTGGAGGGCCAGCGCCGCCCCGGTCATTTCGACGGCGTGTGCACGGTGGTGTCGCGCCTGTTCAACCAGGTGCAGCCCGACGTGGCCGCCTTCGGCAAGAAGGATTACCAGCAACTGGCGGTGATCCGGCAGATGGTGGCCGAGCTGGCCTTCCCCGTCACCGTCTTCGGCGGCGAGATCGTGCGCGAAGCGGACGGTTTGGCGATGAGCTCGCGCAACCAGTACCTGTCGGCCGGGGAACGCGCGGCCGCGCCGGCGATCCGCCAGGCCCTGCTGGCCCTGCGTGATGCCTGCGTGGCCGGGGTGCCGCATGAACAGGCCGAGGCCGAAGCAGGCCGGCGTCTGGAAGCCGCCGGCTTCGTGGTGGACTATGTCCTCGTGCGGCGCGGCGATCTGTCCGCTCCGGCCAGTGACGGGACCGGTCCGCGCGTGGTGCTGGCCGCCGCGCGCATCGGCAAGACCCGCCTGATCGACAATCTGGAATTTTGAGCCGCAGCCCCCATTGCCTCGGCAGACGCCGGATGGACATCGCCGGTACCTCTCACGTTATCGGCAAGACAACCTGACGGTCATCGGCCGTTTCTTCATTTCCCCATGCGCAATGCGCCCCGGCGCATTGCTACCATCGAACCAAAGCGGTAAACGAACATGCAACTGACCCTCCTCAAAGGCAAGATCCATCGCGCCACCGTGACCCATTCCGAGCTGAACTACGAAGGCTCGGTGGCGATCGACGAAACCCTGTTGCGCGCGGCCGGCATCCGCGAGTCCGAGCAGGTGCACGTGTGGGACGTCAACAATGGCGCCCGCTTCGTCACCTACGCGATCCGCGCCGACGCCGGCACCGGCATCATCTCGCTCAACGGCGGTGCCGCGCGGCAGGTGGCCGTGGGCGATCTGGTCATCATCGCGGCCTTTGCCTCGATGACCGAAGCCGAGGCCGACGCGTTCGAGCCGAAGCTGGTCTACGTCGACGAGCGCAACGCCATCCCCCGTACCAGCCATACCCTGCCAGAACAGCCAAAATGACCTCAGACACGGGATTCGCATCGCTTCAGGCCCATGCCGCGCGCCTGCGCGGCCTCCGCACCGCCGATCTGCTCGCACGCGAGCCGGGGCGCGTCACCGATCTGGCCCTGCGATGCGGCCCGTTGTATGTCAATTTCGCCCGGCAGGGCTATGACCGCGAAGCGCTTGATGCCCTGTTCGCGCTGGCCCGCAAGGTCGACGTGGCGGGCGGCTTGCGTGCCTTGTTCGATGGCGAGAAAGTCAATCCGACCGAAGGCCGTGCCGCCCTGCACACCGCTCTGCGCGGCGACCTGTCCGATGCACCTGCCGCCCGCGAGGCGCATGCGGTGGCGCGGGAAGCGCGCGTGCGGATGGCCGCGCTGGTGGCCGCGCTCGAAAGCAGCGAGGTCACCGACATCGTCAGCATCGGCATCGGCGGCTCGGACCTCGGGCCCAAGTTCGTCGCCGATGCGTTGCGCGGCGCCGAGCCTGGGCGTTTCCGCGTGCATTTCGTCTCCAACGTGGATGGCGCGGCCATCCAGCGCACGCTGGCCACGCTGGACCCGGCGCATACCGCCGGCATCCTGATATCCAAGACCTTCGGCACCCAGGAAACCCTGCTCAACGGCCGCATCCTCTGCGACTGGCTGGGCGGCAGCGAGCGCTTGTACGCCGTCAGTGCCAACCCCGAACGCGCCGCCAAGGCCTTCGACATCGCCGCCGAGCGCGTGCTGCCGATGTGGGACTGGGTGGGCGGTCGTTACTCTCTGTGGTCCGCTATCGGCCTGTCGATCATCCTCTCCGTCGGCTTCGACAACTTTGTTGAGCTGCNNTGTGGGATTGGGTCGGTGGGCGCTATTCGCTGTGGTCGGCCGTGGGCTTTCCGATCGCGCTGGCCATCGGCATGGATCGCTACGAGGCCTTGCTGGCCGGCGCGGCGGAGTTCGACCGCCACGTGCTGGAAACGCCCCCGGAGGCCAACATCGCCGTGCTGCACGGCCTGACCGCGGTGTGGAACCGCAATGCGCTCGGTCTGGCATCGCATGCGGTGATGACTTACGACCAGCGCCTGGCCCTGCTGCCGGCCTACCTGCAGCAGCT
>DMID01000123.1:0-5070 GCA_003449195.1 Lysobacteraceae bacterium
GCCGCATGGAACGGCCTGTCCGAGCCCTACACCATCTATCCCGGGCAGTCGCTCAAGCTTTACCCGGGCAGCGCATCCCGGCCTTCGGGCAGTGCATCGCGCCCGGCCGCGTCGTCGACCCCGAAGGCGGCGACCCCTGCGCCGGCTCCCGTCGCTGCAGCTCCGGCAAGCAGTGGTTTCCCGTGGCGCTGGCCTGCCGACGGCGCGCTGGTGGGGCAGTTTGTCTCAGGCGAAGCCACCAAGCAGGGCATCGACATTGCCGGCAGCAGCGGCCAGCAGGTGCGCGCGGCGGCCGACGGCGTGGTGGTGTATTCGGGCAACGGCCTGGTCGGTTACGGCGAACTGATCATCATCAAGCACAACGAGCAGTGGCTGTCGGCCTATGGCCACAACCGCAAGCGGCTGGTCAACGAAGGCCAGAACGTGAAGGCCGGCCAGCCGATCGCCGAAATGGGCCGCAGCGGCGCCACGCGCGACATGCTGCACTTCGAGATCCGCTACAACGGCAAGCCGGTCGATCCGCTGCTGTATCTGCCCAAGCAGTAGCGGTTCCATGCGCATGCTGCGGAGTGCCTGCACAGGTTTGTTGTCCTGTGCGGGTGCCGTGACTTTGGCCATCCACGAGCAGGCTTCCGGGCGGGAGCCTCCCCGGGGGCAGGCTTGCCGGTTCCTGATGGCCCTGTTGCCCGGCAACGGGGCGGCGGCGACGGTATCCGGAGTCTGCGGCATCCCCGGACATCGTCAGGCGGCGCTTGACTGCCTGCATGTCCGAAATGGATCTGCCGTATCGAGGTTGCGACAAGGCATTTGGCAGGCATGTCGAGGTGCCGTGCGTGCAGGCAGCCCAATACCTGTTGGAAGGGCGGTAGCGGCGCGGTTTCAGCCGCGCAATATCAGCGCCACCGCCACCCGGCGGCCTTCGCTTGCCAGTACCGAATAGGTGCGCGCGGCGGCATCGTTGCTCATCACTTCCACGCCGATGCTGCGGCTCAGGCAAGCGGCCAGCGCCACAGCCGGCGGGAACACCTGTCTGTCGCCGGTGCCGAGCAAGACCAGTTCCGGGGCGAGGTCGAGCACGGGCTGCCAGTGCGCCGGTTCGAGCTGGGTGGCCGATGCCACCGGCCAGTCCTCGATCAACGCCTCGGGCGCCACGATGAAGCTGCGCACGAGGACGCGTTCGTTGACCCGCGCGCTGGCGCCGTCCGCGCAGCGCAGGGCATACGTGTAATCGGGCAGTTCCTGGCTCAGCTGCATGGCGGTGCGGACTCCGCGAAGGATGCCGCGCGGCCGGTCACGGGCGCGGCAGGACGATCTGGCGGTGGTCGGTGCTGGGCCGGTACAGCACGGCGGTGTGGCCGATCCGCTGCACCAGCGCGGAGCCGGTGCCTTCGGCGAGCGCGGCGATCATCGCGTCGCGGGCGTCGTGGTCCTCGGCGGCCACCTTCACCTTGACCAGCTCGTGGTGCTCCAGCGCGATGTCCAGCTCGGCCAGCAGGGCCGGCGTCACGCCCTTGCCGCCCACCTGCAACAAGGCCTTGAGGCCATGTGCCTGCCCACGCAGGAAACGGTTCTGGGCGGAGGTGAGGACGGGGCTGGGACGTGAGGACATGCGGAAAAAAGGCGATTCAGGGGCTTCAGAGTATCATGGCCGCCCGCAAGCGCCTGCCTGGATGTCGATGCCCGGCCGGCCTGCCATGAGACCCGTACTCCCCGATGGCGACCCGCAGCAAGAGCAGCCAGCGCTGGCTGAAGGAACATTTCTCCGATCCCTACGTCAAGAAGGCGCAGGCCGAGGGGATGCGCTCGCGCGCGGTCTACAAGCTGGAAGAACTGCTCGACCGCGACCGCCTGCTCAAGCCGGGCATGGTGGTGGTGGATCTGGGCGCGGCGCCGGGCGGCTGGTCGCAGTACGTGCGGCAGGCGCTGGGCGAGACCGGCCGGGTGTTCGCGCTGGACATCCTCGACATGCCGCCGCTGGCCGGGGTGGAGTTCCTGCACGGCGACTTCCGCGAGGACGCGGTGCTGGCCCGTTTCGAGGACATGCTCGGCGGCCAGCCGGTGGACCTTGTTTTGTCCGACATGGCCCCAAACAAGAGTGGAGTGGATGCGGTGGACCAGCCGCGGGCGATGCACCTGTCCGAGCTGGCGATGGATTTTGCCGATGTCCACCTCAAGCCCGGCGGCGCGTTCCTGATCAAGCTGTTCCAGGGCGTCGGGTTCGACGACTACGTGCGCGAGCTGCGGCGCCGCTACGAGAAAGTGGCGATCCGCAAGCCGGATGCCTCGCGCAAGCGGTCGCCGGAGGTCTATGCCCTCGGACAGGGCAAGCGCGCGCAGATCAAGTAAGCTGGCCCAGAACCGAATACACGTCACAGGAAACCGGAGTCATCAGGATGAACGATCTGACCAAGAATCTGCTGCTGTGGGTGGTCGTCGCCGTCGTCCTGATGGTGGTGTTCCAGAGTTTCTCGCCCCGCATGGGCACGGGCAGTGACGGTGGCCAGGTCACCTATTCGCAGTTCCTGCAGGAAATCGACGGCAACCGCATCCGCTCGGTGGAATACACCGACGAGAGCGGGTTCTCGGTCAATGCGATCCGCTTCACCCGCTCGGACGGCAGCCAGGGGCTGGTCTACGGCCCGCGCGACGACAAGCTGGTGGACGTGCTGTACAGCAAGAAGATCGACATGAGCCGGCAGAAGCCGGCCAGCGGCCCGAGCTTCTGGGCGATCCTGCTCAACTTTCTGCCGGTCATCCTGATCATCGGCTTCTGGCTGTTCATCATGCGCCAGATGCAGGGCGGCGGTGGCGGCGCCAAGGGCGCGATGAGCTTCGGCAAGTCGCGCGCCAAGCTGCAGGGCGAGGACCAGATCAAGGTCACCTTCGCCGACGTGGCCGGCTGCGACGAGGCCAAGGAAGAGGTCGGCGAGCTGGTCGAGTTCCTGCGCGACCCGTCCAAGTTCACCAAGCTGGGCGGCAAGATCCCGCGCGGCGTGCTGATGGTCGGCCCGCCCGGCACCGGCAAGACGCTGTTGGCCAAGGCCATTGCCGGCGAGGCCAAGGTGCCGTTCTTCGCGATCTCCGGCTCGGACTTCGTCGAGATGTTCGTCGGCGTCGGCGCCAGCCGCGTGCGCGACATGTTCGAGCAGGCCAAGAAGCATGCGCCGTGCATCATCTTCATCGACGAGATCGATGCGGTCGGCCGTCATCGCGGCGCCGGTCTGGGCGGCGGTCACGACGAGCGCGAGCAGACCCTGAACCAGTTGCTGGTCGAAATGGACGGTTTCGAGGGGGGCGAAGGCGTGATCGTCATCGCCGCGACCAACCGTCCCGACGTGCTCGACCCGGCGCTGCTGCGTCCGGGCCGTTTCGACCGCCAGGTGGTGGTGGGCCTGCCCGACGTGAAGGGCCGCGAGCAGATCCTCAAGGTGCACATGCGCAAGCTGCCGCTGGCCGACGACGTCGAGCCGATGGTGATCGCGCGCGGCACGCCGGGTTTTTCCGGCGCGGATCTGGCCAACCTGTGCAACGAGGCGGCGCTGTTCGCCGCGCGCGGCAACGAGAAGCAGGTGCGGATGGAGCATTTCGACCGCGCCCGCGACAAGATCCTGATGGGCGCCGAGCGCCGCTCGATGGCGATGAGCGAGGACGAGAAGACGCTGACCGCCTATCACGAGGCCGGCCATGCCATCGTCGGCCGCGTCGTCCCCGAGCACGATCCGGTCTACAAGGTGACGATCATTCCCCGAGGAAGGGCTTTGGGCGTGACGATGTACTTGCCCGAGGGCGACAAGTATTCGATGAACCGGGTCGCCATCGAGTCGCAGCTGTGCTCGCTGTACGGCGGGCGCGTGGCCGAGGAGTTGATCTTCGGCGTGGACAAGGTCACCACCGGCGCCTCCAACGACATCGAGCGCGCCACCAAGATGGCCCGCAACATGGTCACCAAGTGGGGTCTGTCCGACGAGCTCGGCCCGATCGCCTATGGCGAGGAAGAGGACGAGGTGTTCCTCGGCCGCTCGGTCACCCAGCACAAGAACGTCTCCGACGAAACCGCGCGCAAGATCGACGAAGTGGTGCGCCGCATCCTCGACGACGCCTACGGCCGCACCACGCGCATCCTGACCGAGAACCTGGACAAGCTGCACACGATGGCCAAGGCGCTGCTGCAGTACGAAACCATCGATGCGCCGCAGATCGACGCCATCATGGAAGGCCGCGACGTGCCGCCGCCGGCAGGCTGGGGCAAGTCCGGCAGTGGCAAGGACGGCGATGGCGGCAAGGGCGGCGACGCGCGCCCGTTGCCGACCGTCGGCGGGCCTGCCGCGCAGACCTGACCCATCCGGCAGCAACTTCCGCGAAGGCCAGGGCATGCTCTGGCCTTTCGCATCTCCGGCCCTCCGACACGCAATCGACGCGATGACCCGCAAATCCTCCGAATCCGAATCCGCCGGCAACGAACGCGACGGCTCGTCCCTCGTCGAGATGATCGTCGCCACCATCGTGGGCGTCACGTTGGGCCTGAGCACCGGCAATTACGCGCTGGGCATCGGGGTCGGCATCGGCACTGGCATCCTGATGATCATCTTCCGCGCGCTGCTGTTGCGCCTGCGCGACCGGCGCAAGGGCGGTGCCTGATGTTCGACACGACACCGGTGCTGGATTGCGCGGGGCGCAAGCTGCGGCTGGACCGGCCGCAGGTGATGGGCATCGTCAACGTCACCCCGGATTCGTTTTCCGACGGTGGCGAGCACGCCGGCCTCGACGCGGCACTGGCGCATGCGCTGATGCTGGCCGAGCAGGGCGCCGACATCCTCGACGTGGGCGGCGAATCCACTCGCCCCGGTTCGGACGAAGTGCCGCTGGAGGAGGAGTTGCGTCGGGTGGTGCCGCTGGTCGAACGGCTGGTGCGGGAAACCGCGCTGCCGGTCAGCGTGGACACCTGCAAACCCGAGGTGATGCGGGCGGCGGTCCAGGCCGGTGCCGGCATGATCAACGACATCCGCGCGTTGCGGGCCGAGGGCGCGCTCGATGCCGCGGCCGCGCTCGGCGTGCCGGTGGTGCTGATGC
>DMID01000123.1:5184-5459 GCA_003449195.1 Lysobacteraceae bacterium
AGGACGTGGTGGGCGAGGTGCATCGCTTCCTCGCCGAGCGCGTGTTCGTCGCCGAGATGGCCGGCATCGCGCGGCGCAACATCGTGCTCGATCCGGGCTTCGGCTTCGGCAAGAGCACCGCGCACAATGTCGAACTGCTGGCAGGGCTGGAGCGCCTTGCCGATCTCGGCCTGCCGGTGCTGGCCGGATTGTCGCGCAAGCGCAGCATCGGCGAGATCACCGGCCGTGCCGTGCCGCGCGAGCGCGGGGCCGGTTCGGTGGCCGCACCCCTGATC
>DMID01000109.1 GCA_003449195.1 Lysobacteraceae bacterium
CGCTGGCGTTCGCCGCCGGACAGCTCGCCGGGCTTGTGGCCGAGCCGATGCCCCAGGCCCACCGATTGCAGCAGGGCGGTGGCACGCTGCGTGGCGGTGGCCACGTCGGCCTCCCCTAGCAGCACCGGCATCATCACGTTTTCCAGCGCGGTGAATTCCGGCAACAGGTGGTGGAACTGGTAGACGAAGCCGAGCGAACGGTTGCGCAGCCTGCCGCGCGCCGCATCGGAGAGGGCCGACATCTTCTGCCCGGCCACGTACACCTCGCCGGCGCTGGGCACGTCCAGCCCGCCCAGCAGATGCAGCAGCGTGCTCTTGCCGGCACCGGAAGCGCCGACGATGGCGACGGTCTCGCCCGGCACGACGTCCAGATCCAGCCCGTCGAACACGTGGGTGGTCAGCTTGCCTTCGCTGTAGGTCTTGCCGAGCTGCTCGGCGCGCAATGCGCTGTTCAAAACGGTGGCCTCACTCATAACGCAGCGCCTCCGCCGGCTGGGTGCGCGCGGCGCGCCACGCCGGGTACAAGGTGGCAAGGAAGCTCATCACCAATGCTGAAATCGTGATGACGACCACGTCGCCCACCTGCATGTCGGTGGGCAGGCCGGTGATGTAGTAGACGTCTTCCGGCAGCAAGGTGACGTGGAAGACCGCCTCGATGGCTTCCAGGATGCGTTCCAGGTTCAAGGTCAGCACGATGCCGCCGATCACCCCTGCCACCGTGCCGATGATGCCGATCAGGCTGCCCTGCACCATGAACACCTTCATCACTCCGCCCGGCGTCAGGCCCAGCGTGCGCAGGATGGCGATGTCGGCCTGCTTGTCGGTCACCAGCATCACCTGCGAGGACACGAGGTTGAACGCGCCCATCGCCACGATCAGCGACAACAGGATCCCCATCACCGTCTTTTCCATCTTCAGCGAGTGGTAGAGGTTGGCGTTTTCGCTCATCCAGTCGCTCACCCGGTACGGCCCGCGCAACTTCAGCGCCAGATCGGTGGCCACCAGCGAGGCCTGGTTGCGGTCGTGCAGTTTCAGCCGCACGCCGGTGACGCCGTCACCCCAGCGCAGCACGCGCTGCAGGTCGTGCATGTCCACCACCGCCAGCCCGCGGTCGATGTCGGCATAGCCGGCCTCGAAGATGCCGCTGACGTGGAAGCGCTTGGTGCGCGGAATGCCGCCGATCGGCGTGCCCTGCAACTCGGGCATGATCACGCTGACGTCATCGCCCACGCCCACGCCCAGCCACAGCGCCAGCTCCTGCCCCAGCAGGATGTTGAACGAGCCGTCGGTCAGGCTGGCGGCGCTGCCCTGCTTCATCTTCTGCGCGATCACCGAGACCTTTGCCTCGTCGGAGACGACGATGCCGCGGATCAGCGCGGGCTGGTTGCGCAGGCCGGTGATCAGGGCTTCCTTTTCGACGTAGGGCGCGGCGCCAGCCACGCGCGCGTCATTGCGTGCCAACGCGATGGCCGTCTCCCAGTCCTGTTGCGGCATCGGCTCGCCATCGGCGCTCACCGTGGCATCGGCGGCCATCTGCAGCAGGCGATCGCGGATTTCCTTCTGGAAGCCGCTCATCACCGCCAGCGTGGTGATCAGCACCATCACGCCCAGCGCGATGCCGAGGATCGAGGCCAGCGAAATGAAGGAGATGAAGCCGTTGCGGCGTTTGGCACGCAGGTAGCGCAGCCCGATGGCGACGGGAATGGGCTTGAACATGGGGCGGTCGCGTTCCTGCGACGGATGAAGCGCTTATGGTGCCATCGTGCGGGGCCGGCGCGTACCTTGGCGTGCCATCGCAGCCAGACGAAGTTCACGTCGTATGGGCTTGGGCAAGGTGTCCGGCCACCAGATCAGGCGACGCCGGCGGCCGACGGCATCGCGCCACGCGACGACGACGATGTGGCCGCGCCAGGACACGACGCCCTCGTCGACGGCCACGTCGTCCACCCGCAACGGCCGTGCCGGATCGGCAGGAACCAGCACGTGGCGCGGCCGGCGGTGCGCTTCACGCAGTGCACTGGCCAAGCCCCAGGTGGCGGCAAGCGCGGCCGCCACGGCATCGAAGGGATGAGCAAGGTCGGACGTCAGGATCGACAGCGGCGCCAGCATGGTCACCAGCCCCACCCCGCCGATCACCCAGCGCGAGGGGCGCCACTCAAGCCGGCAATTCGCGCATCCGCGTGATGAGCGCATCCAGTTGCGCATCGGGACAAGCCTCGTAACCCATGAACCAGCGCCACAGCTTGTCGTCTTCGCAATCCAGAAGCCGTAGGAAAACCCCGCGCTCGACCTCGGAGGACCGGCGCCATTCGCGATCCAGCCAGCGGTCGAACAGGCGGTCGAGTTCGCGCATGCCGCGCCGGCTGCGCCAGCGCAGCTTCTTCAGTTCGCGGTCTTCGGGAGAAAGGGGTTCGTCCATCGTGTGCTCGCATGCAGGTGGCTCAAACGCGAACGGCACCGACCGCAAGGCCGATGCCGTCCGCATGCAACGCCGGCCCCGGGTGGATCAGGCGCGGCGTTCCATCATCAGCTTCTTGATCTCGGCGATCGCCAGCGCCGGATTCAGGCCCTTCGGGCAGGTCCGGGCACAGTTCATGATGGTGTGGCAGCGGTACAGCCGGAACGGATCTTCCAGATCATCCAGGCGCGCACCGGTGTCCTCGTCGCGCGAGTCGGCGATCCAGCGATAGGCCTGCAACAGGATGGCCGGGCCGAGGTAACGCTCGCCGTTCCACCAGTAGCTCGGGCAAGAGGTCGAGCAGCAGGCGCACAGGATGCATTCGTACAGGCCATCGAGCTTCTTGCGGTCCTCAGGAGACTGCAGGCGCTCGCGGTCGGACGGCGGCGGGGTCTGGGTGCGGATCCACGGCTTGATCGAGGCGTACTGCGCGTAGAAGTGGGTCAGGTCCGGAACCAGATCCTTGACCACGTCCATGTGTGGCAACGGATAGATCGGCACCTCGGCCTTCTTGCAGTCGCTGATGGCGCGGGTGCAAGCCAACGTATTGGTGCCGTCGATGTTCATCGCGCACGAGCCGCAGATGCCTTCGCGGCAGGAGCGACGGAAGGTCAGCGTCGGATCGATTTCGTTCTTGATCTTCAGCAGCGCGTCAAGAACCATCGGGCCGCACTTGTCGAGGTCGACCTCGTAGGTGTCGGTGCGCGGGTTCTTGCCGTCGTCCGGGCTCCAGCGGTAGATCTTGAAGGTGCGCACGTTCTTTGCGCCCTTCGCCGCCGGGAAATGCTTGCCTTTCTGGATGACGGAGTTTTTCGGGAGTGCGAATTCGGCCATGTCTGTAGTCTCCCCGTATCAGTAAACGCGCGGCTTGGGCGGCACCACATCCACGTCCTTGGTGAGCGTGTACATGTGCACGGGGCGGTAGTCGAAGCTGCACTTGCCCTTCTCGTCCACGGACACCAGCGTGTGCTTCTGCCAGTTGACGTCGTCGCGCTCGGGGTAGTCCTCGTGCGCGTGGGCACCGCGGCTCTCGTGGCGCTGTTCGGCCGAATTGATCGTGGCCACCGCGTTGAGCAGCAGGTTGTTCAGCTCGTAGGTTTCGATCAGGTCGGAGTTCCAGACCAGCGAACGGTCGGACACCTTGACGTCTTCGTACATCGCGAAGATGTCGTCCATCTTCTCGCAGCCTTCCTTCAGCGTCTTGCTGGTGCGGAAGACGGCGGCATCGGCCTGCATCGTGCGCTGCATCTTGTCGCGGATCACCGCCGTCGGCGTGCCGCCGTTGGCGTTGCGCAGCTTGTCCAGACGCGCCAGCGCCTGGTCGCAGGCATCGGACGGCAGCGTCTTGTGCGCGGCACCGGGCTTGATCGTCTCGGCGCAGCGGTTGGCCACCGCACGCCCGAACACCACCAGATCGAGCAGCGAGTTGGAGCCCAAACGGTTGGCGCCGTGCACCGACACGCAGGCCGCCTCGCCGATGGCGTACAGGCCCTGCACCACCTTGTCCGGATCGTCGCCGACCTTCTGCACCACTTCGCCGTGGTAGTTGGTCGGGATGCCGCCCATGTTGTAGTGGACGGTCGGAATCACCGGGATCGGCTGCTTGGTCACGTCCACGCCGGCGAAGATGCGGGCGCTTTCGGCGATGCCGGGCAGCTTCTCGTGGATCACTTCCGGGCCGAGGTGGGTCAGGTCGAGCAGGATGTGATCCTTGTGCTCGCCGACGCCGCGGCCTTCGCGGATTTCGATGGTCATCGAACGCGACACCACGTCGCGCGAGGCCAGGTCCTTGTAATGCGGTGCGTAGCGCTCCATGAAGCGCTCGCCGTTGGAGTTGCGCAGGATGCCGCCTTCGCCGCGCACGCCTTCGGTGATCAGGCAGCCAGCGCCGTAGATGCCGGTCGGGTGGAACTGCACGAACTCCATGTCCTGCATCGCCAGGCCCGAACGCAGCACGAGGCCGCCGCCGTCGCCGGTGCAGGTGTGCGCCGAGGTGGCGCTGAA
>DMID01000122.1:0-19253 GCA_003449195.1 Lysobacteraceae bacterium
GCTGCTGGCCATCGGCCTGTTCGTGATGGGCATGCTGTGCTACGCGCGGCTGGGCGTGGCTTCGCTGCCGAACCTGCCGATCCCGGTGATCTTCGTCAACGCCAACCAGACCGGCGCGGACGCCAGCACGATGGCCACCAGCGTCACCGCGCCGCTGGAGCGCCACCTCGGCCAGGTGCAGGGCATCGATTCGATGCGCTCGGTCAGCTCGGAAGCGAGCAGCGTGGTGTTCCTGATGTTCGATACCGGCCGCAACATCGACGCGGCCGCGCAGGACGTGCAGTCGGCCATCAATGCCGCCGTCGCCGACCTGCCGTCGGGCATGCGCACGCCCAGCTACCAGAAGGCCAATCCGAACGACGACCCGGTGCTGGCCATCGCGCTGACCTCGGACACGCAGTCTTCGGCAGACCTGTACAACGTGGCCGATTCGCTGCTGGCCCAGCGCCTGCGGCAGATCGTCGGTGTGTCGTCGGTGGACATTGCCGGCGCCTCAACGCCGGCCGTGCGCGTGGACCTCAACCTGCGCGCGCTCAATGCGCTGGGCCTGACCCCGGACGACCTGCGCAATGCGCTGACTGCGGCCAACGTGACGTCGCCGAAGGGCTTCCTGTCCGACGGCCATACCACGATGGCCATCGTCACCAACGATTCGGTGCGCAAGGCCGACGATTTCGCCAAGCTGGCCATTTCCTCGCAGAACGGGCGGCTGGTGCGGCTGGGCGACGTGGCCGACGTCTACGACGGCCAGCAGGATGCGTATCAGGCCGCGTGGTTCAACGGCCACAAGGCCGTGGTGATGTACGTCTACACGCGTGCCGGCGCCAACATGGTGGCCACGGTGGATGCAGTCAAGGCGGCCCTGCCCGAAATGGCCGGCTACCTGCAGCCCGGCACGAAGATGACGCCTTACTTCGACCGCACGCCGACCATCCGTTCCTCGCTGCACGAGGTCGAGATCACCCTGATCATCAGCCTGGCGATGGTGGTGATGGTGATGGCGCTGTTCCTGCGCCGGCTGGCGCCGACCCTGATCGCGGCGGCGGCAGTGCCGCTGTCGCTGACCGGTGCGGCGGTGGTGATGTACATGGCCGGGTTCACCCTCAACAACATGAGCCTGCTGGCGCTGGTGATCGCGATCGGCTTCGTCGTCGACGACGCCATCGTGGTGATCGAGAACGTGATGCGCCACCTCGACGACGGCATGCCGCCGCTGCAGGCCGCGCTGGCCGGTTCGCGCGAGATCGGCTTCACCATCGTGTCGATCACGGTGTCGCTGGTGGCGGTGTTCATTCCGGTGCTGTTTGCCAGCGGCATGATGGGCGCGTTCTTCCGCGAGTTCTCGGTGACGCTGGTGGCCGCGATCGTGGTGTCGGCGATCGTTTCGCTGACCTTGACGCCGGCGCTGTGCAGCCGCTTCCTCAAGCATTCGCCGGAGGCCGAGCCGGCGCCGCCGGGGCGCCTGTCGCGGGCGCTGGACGCGGCCCAGAACAAGCTGCTGGGCATTTACGTCAAGGCGCTGGATTTCTCGCTGCGGCATGCGTTGTTGCTGGCGCTGACGCCGCTGATGCTGATCGTGGCTACGGTGTTCCTGATCGGCAAGGTCGGCAAGGGCGACTTCCCCGAGCAGGACACCGGCCTGCTGGTCGGGCGCGCCAGTTCCAGCAGCACGGTGTCTTTTGCCGAGATGTCGGCACGCCAGCACCGCATCACCGACATGATGATGAAGGACCCGGACGTCAAGGAAGTCAGCGTGCGTCTGGGCAGCAGCCGGCAAGGGGCCAGCGCCTCGTTCAACATCCAGCTCAAGACCCGTGCCGAAGGCCGGCGCGACACCACCGCGCAGGTCACCGCGCGGCTGACGGCCAAGGCGTCGGAATACCCGGATCTGGAGCTGCGCCTGCGCTCGGTGCAGGATCTGGGCGGCCGCGGCATGGGCGGGCAGGGCGCCTTGTATCAAGTGTCGTTGCAGAGCAACGAGCTGGACCAGTTGCAGGAATGGCTGCCCAAGCTGCAGGCGCAGCTGAAGAAGAACCCGAAATTCCGCGACGTCGGCACCGACGTGGACGATGCCGGCATGCGCCAGAACATCATCGTCGACCGTGCCAAGGCCTCGCGCCTGGGCGTGTCGCTGGGCGACGTGGACGGCGCGCTGTCCGGCGCGTTCGGCCAGCGCCAGATTTCCACCATCTACGACCAGCTCAACCAGTACAAGGTGGTGGTCAACGCGTTGCCCAACCAGACCGCCACGCCGGCGGCGCTGGACCGCGTCGAGGTGCCGACCAGCGACGGCTCGCTGATCCCGCTGAGCGCCATCGCCCATCAGGAGCCGGGGCTGTCGCCCAGCCAGATCCTGCACCAGGACCAGTACACGGTGATGAGCGTGAGCTACAACCTGGCCCCGGGCGTGAGCCAGGGCGAAGGCAAGGCGATCGTGGCCTCGATCGTGTCGGGCATGCGCATGCCCGAGGGCATCCGCATCAAGGACGACAGCAGCTTCGGCTTCTCGATGGACGGCGGCACGATGCTGAGCCTGATCCTGGCCGCCATCCTCACCGTCTACATCGTGCTGGGCATGCTGTACGAAGACCTCGTGCACCCGGTGACGATCCTGTCCACGCTGCCGGCCGCCGGCGTCGGCGCGCTGCTGGCGCTGTGGGTGACCAAGACCGACCTGTCGGTGATCTCGATGATCGCGCTGGTGCTGCTGATCGGCATCGTCAAGAAGAACGCGATCATGATGATCGACTTCGCGCTGGTGATGCAGCGCGAGCACGGCTGGGCACCGCGCGAAGCGGTGCGCGAGGCCTGCGTGGTGCGCTTCCGCCCGATCATGATGACCACGATGGTGGCCATCCTGGCCGCCTTGCCGATCGCGATCGGTTTCGGCGACGGCTCGGAATTGCGGCGTCCGCTCGGCATCGCGATGATCGGCGGTCTGCTGGTGTCGCAGTCGCTCACCCTGCTCAGCACGCCGGCGATCTACGTGATCTTCTCCTGCCTGCAAGGCCACTGGCATGCCCGGCGCGAGCGCAAGCGTCAGCAGAAGCAGGCGCGGCGCGCAGCCAAGGCGGCAGCGGCCTGAGTGGCTGCACGCGCACGGATTTGCTCCGCCGCGCGTGTCGGTGCGGCGGCCCTGAAGCGCCAGATCGTCAACGCACCATCCGCAGGGCTCTGACAGTCAGGTGCAACAGGTGGATATCGCGGATTTCAAGTATCTGTGGCGAGACCTGCGTGCCGTCCGCATGACGTTGCGTCTGGTCTGGTTGGCTCAACGGCAGACTGGACTGGTCAATGCGGCCTGAATGGCGGACGCAGCATCTTGATCCGGCGGCATAAGGCCAATGTTCTGCCGGTCAGCACAGGTGCGTGCATCGCAAACACATGGTCAACCTTGCCGCGGTGGTGACGATGGAGCCGTTGTTTGTATACCGACGATGCGCGCGTGCACTTGCGTGACGGCAGCGTGGTGCCTTTGCAGGCAGGCCGTGGCGGAATTGCCTGTGCGTGGGTGGCGTGGGTGTCGTCACCGTGTGCAAAGCAGTATCCGGGCAGGCCCGGATTGGGTCGGGCTGCTAGAATGCGCGTCTGTTTTCCGCACGACGGCCCGACCGCCATGATCGAACTCAATCCCGTCCGCCAGCGCATCACCGATCTGAACGATCGCGTGGTCTCGCTTCGGGGGTATCTTTGACTACGACGCCAAGAAAGAGCGTCTTGAAGAAGTAAGCCGGGAGCTGGAAAGCCCCGACATCTGGGACAAGCCCGACTACGCCCAGCAGCTCGGCCGCGAACGTGCCCTGCTGGAGAAGTTCGTCGGCGGCATTGCCGGCGTGCTCGACGGGCTGGTCGAAGCCGGCGAGCTGCTCGAACTGGCCGAGAGCGAGGACGACGAGGACACCGCGCTGGCCGTGGTGGCCGATCTCGACCGCTACCAGCGCGACGTGGAAAAGCTGGAATTCCAGCGCATGTTCTCCGGCAAGATGGATGCGTCCAGTGCCTTCGTCGACATCCAGGCCGGCGCCGGCGGCACCGAGGCTCAGGACTGGGCGGAAATGCTGCTGCGCATGTACCTGCGCTGGTGCGAATCGCGCGGCTGGAAGACCGAGCTGCTGGAAGCCTCCGGTGGCGACGTGGCCGGCATCAAGTCCGCCACCTTCCGTGTCGAGGGCGATTACGCCTACGGCTGGCTGAAGACCGAGATCGGCGTGCACCGGCTGGTGCGCAAGAGCCCGTTCGACTCGGACAACCGCCGCCATACCAGTTTCACCTCGGTGTTCGTCTCGCCCGAAGTCGACGACGACATCGACATCGAGATCAATCCGGCCGATCTGAAGACCGACGTGTACCGCTCCTCCGGCGCCGGTGGCCAGCACGTCAACAAGACCGAGTCGGCGGTGCGCATCCATCACATCCCGTCCGGGGTGGTGGTGGCCTGCCAGACCGAGCGCAGCCAGCATGCCAACCGCGATCGCGCGATGAAGATGCTGAAAGCCAAGCTGTACGAGCTGGAAGTGCAGAAGCGCAACGCCGAGCGCGACGCGGTGGAAGCCACCAAGTCCGACATCGGCTGGGGCAGCCAGATCCGCAACTACGTGCTGGACCAGAGCCGGATCAAGGACCTGCGCACCGGCATCGAACGCAGCGATACCCAGAAGGTGCTGGACGGCGACCTGGACGAATTCGTCGAGGCCAGCCTGAAGGCCGGTCTGGAAGCCGGTGCCAAACGCGTCGACGCCTGATCCCCGCACCGCCGCGTTGCCATGCGCAACGCGGCGAACGCAAAACCTCATCCCCGATACATACCGAAAGCCGCAACCGCCATGACCGATTCCACGCCTGCACCGTCTCCCGCCATCGACGAACACAGCCTGATCGCCGAGCGCAGGAACAAACTGAAGGCGTTGCGCGAACACGGCACCGCCTATCCGAACGACTTCCGTCGCGCCGATTACGCCGGCGACCTGCAGGCCGAGTTCGCCGATGCCGAACAATGGACGCACGACGCGCTGGAAGCCTTGCCGCGCACGGTGAAACTGGCTGGCCGGCTGATGGCCAAGCGGGTGATGGGCAAGGCCAGCTTCGGCCAGATCCAGGACGAGTCCGGACGCATCCAGCTGTTCCTGCAGGCCAATGCGCTGGGCGATGCCTACGATGCATTCAAGGGCTGGGACGTGGGCGACATCATCGCGGTCGAAGGCGGGCTGACCCGCACCAGGACCGGCGAGCTGTCGGTCAAGGCGGCTTCGCTGCGCCTGCTGACCAAGTCGTTGCGGCCGCTGCCGGACAAGTGGCACGGGTTGGCCGACGTCGAGCAGCGTTATCGCCAGCGTTATGTCGACCTGATCGTCAATCCGGATTCGCGCGAGGTCTTCATCAAGCGATCGAAGATCATCCGCGCGATCCGCGAATGGCTGGATGCGCGCCGCTTCCTCGAAGTGGAGACGCCGATGATGCAGGTGATCCCCGGCGGCGCGACGGCCAAGCCCTTCGTCACCCACCACAATGCGCTGGACATGGACCTTTACCTGCGCATCGCGCCGGAGCTGTACCTGAAGCGGCTGGTGGTGGGCGGTTTCGAGCGGGTCTACGAGATCAACCGCAATTTCCGCAACGAAGGCGTGTCCACCCGCCACAACCCCGAGTTCACCATGCTCGAACTGTACGAGGCCTACGCCACGTACAACGAGGTCATGGACCTGACCGAAAACGTGATCCGCCATGCCGCGCAGAGCGTGCTCGGCACCACGACGCTGGAGTGGGACGGGGCGACGATCGAGGTCGGCACGCCGTTCCGGCGCTGGCGCATGGATGAGGCCGTATGCCACTACAACCCGGAAATCGCGCCGGCCGAGACCACCGACCGCGACGCGCTGTTGCGCCATTGCCAGCGGCTGGGCATCAAGGTCAAGTCGGGCTACGGCTGGGGCAAGCTGCTGCTGGAAATCTTCGAGGCCACGGTGGAAGGCAAGCTGGTGCAGCCGACCTTCGTCACCAGGCATCCGGTGGAAATCTCGCCGCTGGCGCGGGCCAGCGACGACGAGCCGGGCTATACCGACCGCTTCGAGCTGTTCATCAACGGTAAGGAAATCGCCAACGGTTTTTCCGAGCTCAACGATCCGGAAGACCAGGCCGCGCGTTTCCGTGCCCAGGTGGCGGCCAAGGACAGCGGCGATGACGAGGCCATGCACTACGACGCCGACTACATCCGTGCGCTCGAATACGGCATGTCGCCCACCGGCGGCCTCGGCATCGGCATCGACCGGCTGGTGATGCTGCTGACCGGCAGCGCTTCGATCCGCGACGTGCTGTTGTTCCCGTACATGCGCCCGCAGGCCGACTGAGGGCGTCGTCGCCTCATCGCGTTGCGGGCGGGCACTTTGCCCGTTGCGGAATCGGTTCCAGACAGGCAGGATACTGCTTTCACATTCGTGAACATACGCGTGTGATGCGCCGGCTCAAGCTGCCGTGCGGATAGCCGCTATGTCTTTTCGGAAGTTCCATTGAACCGAGGAAGGTGAGGCATGCACGACGCCGGCGGATACCCGGGCGCGTCCGTCGCGTTGACAGGCCTTGACCTTGCGGCGGACGAAGCCGCGGCCAGCCCCCGTCTTTCCGTCGTCGTGCTCGACCGGGAGGAGACGGTCCGCGCCTTGTTGCGCGGCATCGTGGCTTCCGTCGAGGCGGCGCCGGACGTGCACGAATTCCCCGAAGGGCGCGAGGCGCTGGCATGGTGCGGCACGCACGAGGTCGATCTGCTGCTGGTCGAATACCGCATGCCCGGAATCGACGGGCTCGAATTCGTCCGGCGCTTCCGCCGGATGCCGATGCATGGCGATACGCCGGTCATTTTCCTGACCGATTCCTCGGATGATGCGTTGCGCCAGGCGGCCCTCGAGGCCGGCGCCATCGACGTGCTGTCCAAACCGGTCCAGCCGCGTGAATTGCACGCGCGCTGCCGCAGCCTGCTGGACTTGCGCCTGCGCGTGGCGCGGGCAAGCCGCCACAGCAGGGTGCTCGAACGGCGCCTGGACGACAGCCTGAAAGAGCTGGATGCGCGCGAGCGCGAGACCTTGTCGCGGCTTGCCCGTGCCATCGAATACCGCGACGCGGGTACCAGTGCCTATCTGGAGCGCATGGCCCACATCGCCGGTCTGGTGGCCGAACAGATGGGTTTGCCCGACGACGAGGTCAGGCTGATCGAGATGGCGGCGCCGCTGCACGATCTGGGCAAGATCGCGATCCCGGACTCTGTGCTGCTGAAATCCGGTCCGCTGGATGCGGACGAGCTGGCGGTGATGCGCAGGCACCCGCTGATTGGCCACGAATTGCTGTCGGGCAGCCGCAACCGTTACATCCAGCTGGGGGCTCTGATTGCGCTGCGCCACCACGAGCGCTATGACGGCAGCGGCTATCCGGACGGTCTGGCGGGCGAGGCGATCCCGTTGCCGGCCCGCATCGTGGCCACGGCGGACGTGTTCGATGCCTTGCTGTCGCCACGGCCCTACAAGCCTGCCTGGTCGTTTGATGCCTCCATGGCCTACATGCGGGTCCAGCGGGGGCGTCTGTTCGATCCGCGTTGCGTGGATGCATTGCAGCGCGGGCAGGAGCGCCTGCGCGTGCTGTGCGAGCGTTTCTCCAAGGCGCACCCGAGACCCTGCTGAAGCACCTCCGCCAAGCGGGCGGGAAACAGGGCATAGGCAGATTGCCTGCACGGGAAGTTGCAAGAAAAAACCCCGCGCAAGCGGGGTTTTTTGCGGAGCCTTGCCGGCGGACGGCCGGAGGCATCAATGCTTGGCGGCGGGTGCCGGTGTCGCGCTGTCGCGCAATTCGCGGCGCAGGATCTTGCCGACGTTGGTCTTGGGCAATTCGGTGCGGAACTCGACGATGCGCGGGTGCTTGTAGCCGGTGAGGTTGGCGCGGGCATAGGCCTTCACGTCCTCGGCGGTCAGGTGCGGGTCCTTGCGCACGATCACCACCTTGACCACTTCGCCCGAACGCTCGTCCGGCACGCCGACCGCAGCCACTTCCAGCACGCCGGGCATCATCGCGATCACGTCCTCGATCTCGTTGGGATACACGTTGAAGCCGGAGACCAGGATCATGTCCTTCTTGCGGTCGACGATGTAGAAGAAGCCCTTTTCGTCCATCCGCGCCATGTCGCCGGTATGCAGCCAGCCATCGGCATCGAGCACCTTGACGGTTTCGTCCGGCTTCATCCAGTACCCCTTCATCACCTGCGGGCCCTTGATGCACAGCTCGCCCACTTCGCCTTGTGCCAAGGTCTTGCCGTCCTCGTCCTTGATGCAGGCATCGGTGGACGGGATCGGCAGGCCGATGGAACCGTTGTAGGCCTTCAAGTCGAGCGGGTTGATGCAGGCTGCCGGCGAGGTTTCGGTCAGGCCGTAGGCTTCCACCAGCGTGCAGCCGGTGACCTGCTTCCATTTTTCGGCGACGGCGCGCTGCACGGCCATGCCGCCGCCCAGTGAAATCTTCAACGCGGAGAAGTCCACCTGGTCGAAGCCGGGGGTGTTGAGCAATCCGTTGAACAGGGTGTTGACGCCGGTGATGGCCGTGAACTTGAGGTTGCGGATTTCCTTGATGAACCCCGGCATGTCGCGCGGGTTGCTGATCAAGTGGTTCAAGCCGCCCATCTCCATGAAGATCAGGCCGTTCGCGGTCAGCGAAAAGATGTGATACAGCGGCAACGCCGTGATGATGATTTCCTTGCCCGGCTCCAGGTTGCCGGCGCCGGCAATCCATGCCGAGGCCTGCTGCATGTTGGCCACGAGGTTGCGGTGGGTCAGCATGGCGCCCTTGGCCACGCCGGTGGTGCCGCCGGTGTACTGCAGGAATGCGATGTCGCCCGATTCGATCTCGATGGCGGGCAGGGCGTGCGCGGCACCGAGCGCAAGCGCCTCGCGGAAACGCACCGCACCGGAGATTTCGTAGAACGGCACCAGCTTCTTGACGTACTTCAGCACGAAGTTGACCACTGCCCCCTTCGGGAAGCCGAGCATGTCGCCGAGGCCGGTGGTGATGACGTGCTTGACCGGCGTTTCGGCCACCACGTCCTTGAGGGTGTTGCCGAAGTTGTCGATCACGACGATCGCGGCTGCGCCGGCATCGACGAGCTGGTGCTTGAGTTCGCGTGCGGTGTAAAGCGGGTTGACGTTGACCACGGTCAGCCCGGCGCGCAGCGTGCCGAACAGGGCAATCGGGTATTGCAGGCAGTTGGGCATCATGATCGCGACGCGATCGCCCTTCTTCAGCTTGAGCTCGCACAGCAGGTAGGCCGCAAACCGGCGGCTCAGCTCGTCCATCTCGCCGTAGGTGAGCACCTTGCCGAAGTTGGAGAAACCGGGCCGGTCGCGGAACTTGCGCACCGAGGTTTCGAACACGTCCGCGATGGAGCGGTACGCATCGGGGTCGATTTCCGTGGGCACACCCTTCGGATAACTCTGCAGCCACGGATGCTGTTCGCTCATCTTGCCCTCTCCCGATGCGTTGGATGGGCGGCACATGTCTGCGCCGCCGGTTGTTATTCTTGAAAGCATACCGCCGCGCATGGTCTTCCCGAAGCGGCGCGTGGCCGGCAGTGCGGTGGCGTATGGCAAGGCCAGTGCGGGCAGCCAGGCCCATGGCGGTGCAAGTCATTCACGGCAAAGGGATTGTCGGTCGGGGACGCCCCCGTGCCCGGCATGCGGGCACGTGATGGCGTTCGACCAAAGTCGCGTCATCGGCGGCAAATTGCTGCGGTGCGACACGACGTGCCGGGACTGAGGCCCGGCACGTCGCGGCCGCTCGGTCACGCCGCCTTGCGGCCGGCCAGCTGGCGCAGCACGTACTGCAGCAGGCCGCCGTGCTTGAAGTACTCCACTTCCTTGGGCGTCAACAGCAATACCCGTGCCTGGAACACCACGGCCTTGCCGTCGGCCTTGGTGGCGGTGACGGTGGCCAGCTTGCTGGCGCCGTCTTCAAGGCCGGTGATGTCGAAGGTCTCCGAACCGTCCAGCCCCAGCGAAGCCGCGCTTTGTCCTTCGGCAAACTGCAGCGGCAGCACGCCCATGCCGACCAGGTTGGAGCGGTGGATGCGCTCGAAGCTCTCGGCGATCACCGCCTTGACGCCCAGCAGGTTGGTGCCCTTGGCCGCCCAGTCGCGCGAGGAGCCGGTGCCGTATTCCTTGCCGGCCACCACCACCAGCGGCACGCCGTCGGCCTTGTACTTGATGGCCGCATCGTAGATGGCCAGCTTTTCCGGCGTGCCGCCGGCCTTGGGGTAATACAGCGTGTTGCCGCCTTCCTCGCCGCCGAACATCAGGTTCTTGATGCGGATGTTGGCGAAGGTGCCGCGCACCATCACGTCGTCGTTGCCGCGGCGGCTGCCGTAGCTGTTGAAGTCCGCCGGCTGCACGCCGCGCGACTGCAGGAAGCGCCCGGCCGGCGAATCCTTCTTGATGTTGCCGGCCGGCGAGATGTGGTCGGTGGTGATCGAATCGCCGAACAAGCCCAGCACGCGCGCGCCGTGCACGTCCTCGATGTGGCCTTCCTGCATTGTCATGCCGTCGAAATAGGGCGGGTTCTTGATGTAGGTGGAGTCTGCATCCCACGCGTACAGCTCGCCGTCGGGCGAGGCGATGGTGTTCCAGCGGGTATCGCCCTTGAACACGTCGGCGTAGTTGCGCTTGAACATCTCCGGGCCGATGGTGGCGGCGATCACGTCGCCGATCTCCTTGTTGCTCGGCCAGATGTCGCGCAGGAAGACCGGCTGGCCATCGCGGCCGATGCCCAGCGGTTCGGTGGTCAGGTCGATGTCGGTGGTGCCGGCGATGGCATAGGCCACCACCAGCGGCGGGCTGGCCAAGTAGTTCATCTTCACCTCGGGGTGCACGCGGCCCTCGAAGTTGCGGTTGCCCGAGAGCACCGAACACACCGCCAGGTCGCCTTCGGCGATGCCGGCGGACACTTCCGGCGGCAGCGGGCCGGAGTTGCCGATGCAGGTGGTGCAGCCGTAGCCGACGATGTAGAAGCCGACCTTTTCCAGCTCGGCCAGCAGCCCGGCCTTTTCCAGATAGTCGGTGACCACGCGCGAGCCCGGGCCGAGCGAAGTCTTGACCCACGGCTGGCGATTCAGGCCCTTGGCCGCCGCGTTGCGGGCCAGCAGGCCGGCGCCGATCATCACCGCCGGGTTGGAGGTATTGGTGCAGGAGGTGATGGCGGCGATGGCCACCGCGCCATCCTTGAGCTTGACCTGCTTGCCGTCGATTTCGATGAAGGCAAAGCCCTTCTGCAGCGCCTCGTTGCCGACTGCCGCGCCGCCGCCTTCGGAAATGAAGTCGGCCACCGCCTCGCTGCGCTTGTCGCGGTTGGCGGTCAGCAGCTTGAGGCTGTCGCGGTAATTCTGCTTGACGTCCTGCAGCAGCACGCGGTCCTGCGGGCGCTTGGGGCCGGCCAGCGAGGGCTGCACGCTCGCCATGTCCAGTTCCAGCGTGGTGCTGTACTGCGCGTGCGGCGAATCCGGCGTGTGCCACAGGCCCTGCGCCTTGGCGTAAGCCTCGACCAGCGCGATCTGCTCCTCGCCGCGGCCGGACAGACGCAGGTAATTGATGGCTTCGGCATCGATCGGGAAGATGCCGCAGGTGGCGCCATATTCCGGGGCCATGTTGCCGATGGTGGCGCGGTCGGCCAGCGGCAGGTGCTGCAGGCCGTCGCCGTAGAACTCGACGAACTTGCCCACCACGCCGAGCTTGCGCAGCATCTGGGTGACGGTCAGCACCAGGTCGGTGGCGGTGGCGCCCTCGGGCAGCTTGCCGGTCAGCTTGAAGCCCACCACCTGCGGGATCAGCATCGAGGAGGGTTGGCCGAGCATGGCCGCCTCGGCCTCGATGCCGCCCACGCCCCAGCCGAGCACACCGATGCCGTTGATCATCGTGGTGTGCGAATCGGTACCGAACACGGTATCCGGGTAGGCCCAGGCCTGGCCGTTCTTGTTGGCCGTCATCACCACGCGGGCAAGGTTTTCCAGGTTCACCTGATGGACGATGCCGGTGGCCGGCGGCACCACGCGGAAGCCGTCGAAGGCCTTCTGGCCCCAGCGCAGGAAGCCGTAACGTTCCTTGTTGCGTTCGAATTCGATCTTGCCGTTGAGGTCCAGCGCATCGGGCTTGCCGAACACGTCCACCTGCACCGAGTGGTCGATCACCAGCTCGGACGGGATCAGCGGGTTGATCTGGTTGGCATCGCCGCCCAGCTTGACCACCGCATCGCGCATTGCCGCCAGGTCCACCACGCAGGGCACCCCGGTGAAATCCTGCAGCACCACGCGCGCGGGCATGAAGGCGATCTCGGTGGCCGGCTCGGCCTTGGGGTCCCATGTCGCCACCGCCTCGATGTGTTCCTTGCCGACGGTGGCACCGCCGTCCTCGTGCCGCAGCAGGTTCTCCAGCAGGATCTTCATCGAATAAGGCAGGCGGGCGATGTCGAAGCGCTCGCCCAGCTTGGGCAGGCTGCAATACGTGTAGTGCTTGCCGCCCACCTCGAGCTGGCTGCGGGTGGAAAAGGTGTCGTTCATGGGGTCGCTCCTTTGGCGTCGAGGCTGATGGGGACTGGGCGCATTCTGCGCGATCCGGCGTGTACGTTCAGTAATGCATGAGTCGCATGCGGCTTGAGTACGCGCGCGGCGGTATGTAAAATCTATGCATACTTTTCGAGGCGTACCGAAATGGAAGCCACCGTTGCCGAGCGCGGCCAGATCACCTTGCCCAAGGCCGTGCGCGATGCGCTGGGCCTGACCAAAGGCACGCTGCTGAAGGTGGAGCTGGACGGCAGCCGCATCATCCTGCGCAAGAGCGTGGACGATGCCATCTCGCGGGTGCGCGGCAAGTTCGCGCTGGACGGTTTCGACTCGGCCGACGCCGCCCTGCAAAGCACCCGTGCGGGGCAGGCCGAAGGCTGATCCGCACCATGATCGCCGTCGATTCCTCCGTGCTCATCGAGCTGCTGGCCGACCGCCCGCAGGCCGACGCCGTGGAGGCTTGTCTGCGGCAATGCCTGACCGGCGGGCGCGTGGTGGTCTGCGACATCGCCCTGGCCCAGATCAGCGCCTCGTTGCGCGGCGGGGCCGAGGTGCTCGGCGCGCTGGAGGAAATGGGCATCCATTTCAGCCCGATCGAAGCCAAGTCCGCGTTGCGGGCCGGCGAAATGCACCGCCGCCACCGCCAGCGCGATGCCGCCGCGCGCGGCATCGACGATTTCCTGATCGGCGCGCACGCCATGCTGCAATGCGACGCCCTGATCACCCACGACGACGCATTCCATCGCGCCTATTTCAAGGGCTTGAAGTTGATCGTGCCCGCGCTCGAATGAGCGTCACGGCCCACTGCCCGCCTGTTGCCATACCACTCACCGTCCCTGGAGCCACCACGATGTTGGAAGCCTACCGCCACCATGTCGCCGAACGCGCAGCGCTCGGCATCCCGCCGCTGCCGCTGACCGCGCAGCAGACTGCGGATGTGATCGAACTGCTGAAGAACCCGCCGGCGGGCGAGGCCGAGTTCCTGCTCGACCTGCTGACCCACCGCGTGCCGGCCGGCGTGGACGACGCCGCCAAGGTCAAGGCCAGCTATCTGGCCGCCATCGCCTTCGGCAGCGAGAAGAACCCGCTGATTTCCCGCGCCCGCGCCACCGAGCTGCTCGGCACCATGCTCGGCGGCTACAACGTCGCCCCGCTGGTCCAGCTGCTCGACGACGCCGAGCTGGGCACCATCGCCGCCGATGCGCTCAAGCACACGCTGCTGGTGTTCGACGCTTTCCACGACATCGACGAGAAGGCCAAGTCCGGCAACGCCAACGCGCAGGCCGTGATGAAGAGCTGGGCCGAGGCCGAGTGGTTCACCAGCAAGCCGGAAGTGCCGGAAAGCCTGACCATCACCGTGTTCAAGGTGCCGGGCGAAACCAACACCGACGACCTCTCGCCGGCGCCGGACGCGACCACCCGCCCTGACATCCCGATGCATGCGCTGGCGATGCTGAAGAACAAGCGCGACGGCGCGCCGTTCGTGCCGGAGGAAGACGGAAAGCGCGGGCCGATCCAGGCCATCGCCGACCTCAAGGACAAGGGCCATCTGGTCGCCTACGTCGGCGACGTGGTCGGCACCGGTTCCAGCCGCAAGTCGGCCACCAACTCGGTGCTGTGGTGGACCGGCGACGACATCCCGTACATCCCCAACAAGCGCGCCGGCGGCGTGTGCCTGGGCGGCAAGATCGCGCCGATCTTCTACAACACGATGGAAGACGCCGGCGCGCTGCCGATCGAGCTGGACGTGTCGAAGATGGAGCAGGGCGACGTGGTCGAGCTGCGCCCGTACGACGGCAAGGCGCTGAAGAACGGCGAGGTGATCGCCGAGTTCAAGCTCAAGTCCGACGTGCTGCTGGACGAAGTGCGCGCCGGCGGCCGCATCCCGCTGATCATCGGCCGCGGCCTGACCGCCAAGGCGCGCGAGGCGCTGGGCCTGCCGGTGTCCACCCTGTTCCGCCTGCCGCAGCAGCCGGCCGACACCGGCCGCGGCTTCTCGCTGGCGCAGAAGATGGTCGGCCGCGCCTGCGGCCTGCCGGAAGGCCAGGGCATGCGCCCGGGCACCTATTGCGAGCCGAAGATGACTTCGGTGGGTTCGCAGGACACCACTGGCCCGATGACCCGCGACGAGCTGAAGGACCTGGCCTGCCTGGGCTTCTCCGCCGACCTGGTGATGCAGAGCTTCTGCCACACCGCCGCCTACCCCAAGCCGGTGGACGTGAAGACCCACCACACCCTGCCGGAGTTCATCTCCAGCCGCGGCGGCGTGTCGCTGCGTCCGGGTGACGGCGTGATCCACAGCTGGCTCAACCGCATGCTGCTGCCCGACACCGTCGGCACCGGCGGCGACTCGCACACCCGTTTCCCGGTGGGCATTTCGTTCCCGGCCGGCTCGGGCCTGGTGGCCTTCGCCGCCGCCACCGGCGTGATGCCGCTGGACATGCCCGAGAGCGTGCTGGTGCGCTTCAAGGGCAAGATGCAGCCCGGCATCACCCTGCGCGACCTGGTCAACGCGATCCCGCTGCAGGCCATCAAGCAGGGCCTGCTGACCGTCGAGAAGAAGGGCAAGAAGAACATCTTCTCCGGCCGCATCGTCGAGATCGAGGGCCTGCCGGACCTGAAGGTGGAGCAGGCGTTCGAGCTGTCCGACGCCTCGGCCGAGCGTTCGGCCGCCGGCTGCACCGTGCGCCTGAACAAGGAGCCGATCATCGAGTACCTCACCAGCAACATCACGCTGCTGAAGTGGATGATTGCCGAAGGCTACGCCGACGCCCGTACCCTGGCCCGCCGCATCAAGAAGATGGAAGCCTGGCTGGCCGACCCGCAGTTGCTCGAACCCGATGCCGATGCCGAATACGCCGCCGTCATCGAGATCGACCTGGCCGACATCCACGAGCCGATCGTGGCCTGCCCGAACGACCCGGACGACGTGAAGACGCTGTCCGAGGTGGCCGGCGCCAAGATCGACGAGGTGTTCATCGGCTCGTGCATGACCAACATCGGCCATTTCCGCGCCGCGGCCACGCTGCTGGACGGCAAGCGCGACATTCCCACCCGCCTGTGGGTGGCGCCGCCGACCAAGATGGACGCCGGCGAGCTGACCAACGAAGGCTTCTACGGCACCTTCGGTGCGGCCGGCGCGCGCATGGAAATGCCCGGCTGCTCGCTGTGCATGGGCAACCAGGCGCAGGTGAAGGAAGGCGCCACGGTGTTCTCCACCTCCACCCGCAACTTCCCCAACCGTCTGGGCCGCAACTCCAACGTGTACCTGGGCTCGGCGGAGCTGGCGGCGATCTGCGCCCGTCTGGGCAAGATCCCGAGCAAGGAGGAGTACATGGCGGACATCGGCGTGATCAACGCCAACGGCGACAAGATCTACCGCTACATGAACTTCGACAAGATTGCCGACTACAAGCAGGTGGCCGACACCGTCGCCGCCTGATCGCGGAACATCGCGGTTGCATCACGGGGAACCCGGCGCAAGCCGGGTTCCCTTTTTTTCGGCCGGCCGCGAGCGAAGGCGGATGGAAGCCGCTGCTGCGCGCTCGATGGGGCGGGCGAAGGCCATGGCATGCAGGCGGCGGCAGCATGCCTGTCCGCATCGAGAACCGGGACGCATCGCGGCGGCCGCAGCGGCCGGGTGTGGTGCACGGGAGGCATCCTGCGGTACGCGGAAGATGCCCGGCGGTGCAGGAAAAGGGTGGCCGCTCGGCTCGTTGCACGGGCCTGGCAGCGATCGAGGCCAGGGCTGCCGGAAAATTTTTCAGGCAATGCCGGGCTGCGCCGGCGATGCACCACGCTGGCGGTGTTCGTGCAGCCAGTTTTCGAACGGTTCGGAGGGCAACGGGCGCGAGAACAGGTAGCCCTGCAGCACGTCGCAATCCAGCCCGGCGAGGAAGTCGCGCTGCTGTTCGGTTTCCACGCCCTCGGCGACGATGCGCTTGTCCAGCGTGGCGCCCAGTTGCAGCACCGAGGTGGTCAAGGCGCGCGCGGAGGCGCTGCTTTCGAGGTCGCGCACGAAGCTCTTGTCCAGCTTGATCTCGTCGATGGGCAGGCGGTGCAGGTGGCTGAGGCTGGAGTAACCGGTGCCGAAATCGTCCAGCGACAAATGGATGCCCATCCGGTGGATGGCCTCGAGGTTGTCGGACACCACCGGGTCGTCGATCAGGGCCACGCCTTCGGTCAGTTCGATGGCAAGGGCCTCATGGTCCAGCCCGAATTCCCGCAGCAGCGCCTGGATCTGCGCAGGCAGGTGCGGGTCCTGGAAGTTGAGCGGGGACAGGTTGGCCGACACGCGCGGCACGGCGATGCCGCGCGCGCGCCATTCGGCCATCTGCGTGCAGGCCGCGCGAAGGACCCAGCGGCTGATCTCGCCGATCAGGCCGCAATCCTCGGCAATCGGGATGAACCTGTCCGGCGGAACCATGCCGAGCACCGGGTGCTGCCAGCGCACCAAGGCCTCGACGCCGTGCAGGCGATGGCCGCCGCCGGCTTCGACCTGCGGCTGGAAGCACAGGTGCAGCTGATTGCGGCGCATGGCTTCGCGCAGGGCCGTCTCCAGGGCCACGTTCTCCTGCACGATGCGATTCATGTCGGTGCTGTAGAAACGCAAGCCGTTGCCGCCGGCCAGCTTGGCCCGGTACATCGCCAGGTCCGCGTTGCGCAGCAGGGTTTCGATGTCGCTGCCGTCGCCGGGGTGGAGCGCGATGCCGATGCTGGCACTGGGGTGCAGGGTCAGCTGGCCCAGCGGCATCGGCTGCGCCAGCGCGGCCAGCACGCGCTCGGCGCGCAGCGCGGCCTGTTCGGCATCCATGCCCGGCAGCAGTGCGACGAACTCGTCGCTGGCCTGCCGGCCGATCAGGCACTCCGGGTCGAGCACTTGCGTCAGGCGGGTGGCGGTGTCGCGCAGCAGGTCGTCGCCGACCGCGTGGCCTTGCGCGTCGTTGATCTGCTTGAAGCGGTCCATGTCCACGAACAACACCGCCAGCGGTTTGCCGGCCTGCCGGGTTTCGGCCAGCAGCCGTTCGGCACGCGCGGTGAACAGCACCCGGTTCGGCAGGCCGGTCAGGGTGTCGTAGTAGGCCAGTTGATGGGCGCGCTCGCGGGTGGATTCGCGCTCCAGCGCCAGCGCGCACAGGTGCAGGCACAGTTCGATCAGGCGTTCGTGCAGCGGGTTGGGTTTGCCGGGGCGCCGGGCGTTGATCAGCAGCACGCCCAGGACCCCTCCCGCGCCGGACGTCACCGGGAATGCCCAGCTGGCCTGCAGGCCGTGTGCCGCCAGCGGCACATGGGCCGCCGACCATTCGCCCGCCGCGGCATTGTCCTCGCACAGCAGCGGACGGCCGTTTCGTGCGGCGTCGTGCCAGACGCCGCATCGGCCGTTTTCGTCGCGTCCGTCCAGCAGGTCGGCAAGCTCGGGTGGCAGGTCGGGCGCGCCCAGCCGGCGCAATTGCCCGTGGGGGTCGGTCTTCAGGATCGAGGCGACGATGTCGGGGGCAAAGCGCCGCATGTCCTGGCACATCGTGGCCAGCACATCCGCCACCGGGATGCCGCGGACGAGCGATTCGAGCACGCGGTGCTGCAGCGTCTCGTGCAGGCGGCGGTGGGTGAGGTCGGCGACGATGCCGACGTAATGGGTGATCCGGCCGTCGCCGTCGCGTATCGGGTTGGCGCTGATGCCCGCCCAGAACGGGACGCCGCGGCGGGTGCAGGCCAGCAGCTCGACATCGTAGGACTGGCCGGATTCGCACAGGCTGCGCATGCGCGCGACGACTTCCCGGTCGCTGTCGCTGCCGAGCAGGATTTCATCCGGCCGCCGGCCCAGGACCTCGTCCAGCGTGAAGCCGAACATGCGGGTGAAGCTGCGGTTGGCGTAGGTGATTCGGGACCGCGCATCGCAGACCACGACGGAGTTGCGCGACTCGCTTACCGCCAGCAGCAGCGGTTCGCTGTGTGCCTGCCGGTGCGCATCGTTGCCGACATCGCGGATGTAGCAGGCGTTGAAGCGTTGCTTGCCCGTGCCGATGGACCGGGCGCTCACGCACGCCGTAAAGCGGGTGCCGTCGCGACGGGCGAGTTCGACCATCGTGGCCGCCGCTTCGTGGCGGGCCGTCGCCGGCGTGGCGAACAAGGATGCGGGCAACACCTGGCGGGCGTCGCGGCCGATCAGGCCATCGTCGCCGAACAGATCCCTGGCGCACCGGTTGGCCACGACCACGCGCGCGCAAGGGTCGACCACGACGATCGCTTCATCGGACTGTTCGAATGCCTGCAACAACTGCGGCGTCATGGCATCGTCAGGGAGCAACAGGGGTTGGTCCATTGCGTCGCTCAGGCATCCGTCCGCGGCGGCGTGGCGCCATCGGCCTGTCCGGCCGGCAGGCTGGCCCATTCCATCAGTCGCTGGGCGATGCGGTCCAGCGGCAGCATGTCGCGGGCCGCGCCGAGCTTCCATGCGGCGCCGGGCATGCCCCATACCACGCTGGTGGCTTCGTCCTGCACCAAGGTCACCGCGCCGGCCTGGCGCATCTGCAGCAGGCCGCGCGCGCCGTCGTCGCCCATGCCGGTGAGGATGGCGCCGATGGCGTTGGCACCGGCGTTTTCGGCCACCGACTTGAACAGCACGTCCACCGCCGGCTTGTGCCGGTTCACCGGCGGGCCGTCGTCGATGCGGCAGCGC
>DMID01000122.1:19516-22135 GCA_003449195.1 Lysobacteraceae bacterium
CGGTCCAGGCGTTCGGCGAAGGCCCGGCTGAAGCCGGCCGGGATGTGCTGGGTCAGCACGATGGCCGGTGCGTCGGCTGGCATCTGTTCGAGCACGACGCGGATGGCCTCGGTGCCGCCGGCCGATGCGCCTATCGCGATCAGCCGGTCGGTGGTGCGGAAGTGCAGGCCGGTGGCGGGCTTGGGGGCTCCGGCGAGCACCGTCTTGGCGGCCGGTGGCCGGGCCAGCGGCCGTACCTTCGCGCGCGCCGCGGATTTGACCTTGGACGTGATTTCCTCGGCATAGGTTTCAAGGCCGTTGGCCACGTCGAGCTTGGGTTTGGCGACGAAATCCACCGCACCCAGCGCCAGCGCCTGCAGGGTGGTGTCGGCGCCGCGGTCGGTCAGCGAGGACACCATCACCACCGGCAGCGGATGCAGGCGCATCAGGTTTTCGAGGAAGGCCAGGCCGTCCATGCGCGGCATTTCGACGTCGAGGGTGATGACGTCGGGATTGAGCCGCTTGATCTTCTCGCGGGCGACGATCGGGTCGGTGGCGGTGCCGACCACCTCGATCCCACGGTCGCGCCCGAGGATCTCCGACAGCACCTGGCGGACGACGGCGGAGTCGTCCACGATCAGCACGCGCACCGGGGCTTCGAGCGCGGCCATCATTCGAACAGCTCCACGCCGCCGCTGACCGGTGCCTTGGACAGCCGTGCCCGCACGGCCGATTCGACGGCGGCCACCTCGGCTTCTGCCTCGTGCGCATGCGGCAGCTTCTGCACGATCACCTTGCCGGTCTGCGGGAAGAACCACACCTTGCGCGGATGGATGCCCAGCAGGTCCTCGGCCACGATCGGGATGTGCTCGGCCGCAAGATAGTCGCGCACGAACTGCGAGTTGCGCGTGCCCACCGGATTGGCGGTGAAGCCCTTGAGCACGTTGGCGCCGCCGAACACCTTGGCTTCCAGCCGGCTGCGGTTGGCGCCGCGCTTGAGCATGTCGTTGATCAGCAGCTCCATCGCGTAGCTGCCGTAGCGGGTAGGCGCGCCGTCGCTGCCGTCGCCGTCGGGCAGCAGGAAGTGGTTCATGCCGCCGATCTTCAGCAGCGGGTCGCGGATGCAGGCGGCCACGCACGAGCCGAGCAGGGTCATCAGCGCAGTGTCGTCGTTGACCACCAGGTACTGCGTGGGCAGCAACTTGGCCGCGTTCACCTGGAAGCGCGAATCGCGGTAGCGCATCACGCCGTCGGCCGGGGTCTTGCTCATGGCCATGTTCATCCGGCGTATCCCGGATTGCGCCGGTACAAGGTGCGGCCGCAGGGCTGGATGATGTCGGCGGCGTGCAGGTAGTTTTCCGAATGGCCGGTATACAGCAGCCCGTCGGCGCTCAGGTGCGGCGCCAGCCGCGCGAGGATCGCGCGCTGGGTCGGCTTGTCGAAATAGATCATCACGTTGCGGCAGAACAGCCCGACGAAGGGCCCGTCCACGTCGTAACGCGGCGCCAGCAGGTTGAGCTGCTGGAAATCGATCATCTGCCGCAATGCCGGCACTACCCGGCACTTGCCCTCGTTGGGCCCGGTGCCGCGCTGGAAATACTTCTTGCGCATGGCCTCGTCGAGCCCGGCGATGCGCTCCAGCGGATATACGCCGGCGGCGGCGGTGGCCAGCACGGCGGTATCCACGTCGGTGGCAAGGATGCGCACCGGCGGGGTCAGCGTGCCGAAGGCCTCGCAGGCGGTGATCGCCATCGAGTAGGGCTCTTCACCGGTGGAAGCCGCGCAGGACCACAGTTTGAGCGGGCCATGCCCGGCGCGGGCCTTCAGGTCGCCACGCAGGTGCTCGAAGTGATGCGGTTCGCGGAAAAAGGCGGTGAGGTTGGTGGTCAGCGCATTGGTGAATGCCTGCCATTCCTCCCCGCCTTCGGTTTCCAGCCGGTCCAGGTAATCGCGGAAGCTGTGCAGGCCGAGTGCCCGCAGGCGTCGCGAAAGCCGGCCGTACACCATGTCCCGCTTGGCCGGCGCGAGCGCGATGCCGACCCGCTGGTAGATCAGGTCGCACACGCGCTTGAAGTCGCGGTCGCTGAAGTCGAACTCGCGGGCTTCGTCTGCGGCATGTCGGGCGGGTGGCGTGGTGTGCATGCGGATTCCGTTCACATCGGGGGATGCCCGACGGCCGTGGTGCGCCGTCGGGAGTGCTTGCTTCGTCTCAGAATTCCTGCCAGTCCTCGCCTTCGGTCAAGGTACTGTTGGCCGCCTTCGACGTGGATGCGGCGGCCCGCACCGGCTTGCCGGGCTTCTTCGCCAACGCCGGTGCGGCGGCGGCCACGGGCTGCGGTGCCGGCGCAAGGCGCGAGGGCAATGGTGCGGCGGCATCCTGGCCGTTCTCCAGCTTGAACACGGCCACGGCCTGTCCCAGCACGGAGGCCTGCTCCTCCATCGAACGTGCGGCAGCGGTGGCTTCCTCCACCAGCGCGGCGTTCTGCTGGGTGGTCTCGTCCATCTGGGTGATGGTGAGGTTGACCTGCTCGATGCCGGCCGACTGCTCCTGCGAGGCGGCGGAAATCTCGGCCATGATGTCGGTCACGCGCTGCACGCTGGTGACGATCTCGGCCATCGTCGAACCGGCCTTGGCGACCA
>DMID01000122.1:22334-24264 GCA_003449195.1 Lysobacteraceae bacterium
CGACCTCGCCGCCGTCGCGGGCAACGGAGGCCGCGCCTTGTGCCAGCTGGTTGGCCTGGCGCGCGGACTCGGCGTTCTGCTTGACGGTGGAGGTGAGCTCCTCCATCGAAGCGGCGGTTTCTTCGAGATTGGCGGCCTGCTGCTCGGTGCGGCGCGACAGGTCGCTGTTGCCCGAGGCAATCTCGCCGGCGGCGGTGGTGATGGTGCCGGAGGACAGCTTGATCTTGCCGACGATCTCGATGAGCTTGTCGACCGTGGCGTTGGCATCGTCGCGCATCTCGGCGAACACGCCTTCGTATTGGCCGTGGATGCGGCGGGTCAGGTCGCCTTCGGCGAGGCCGCCGAGCAGGCCGGACACTTCGTTCAGGCTGCGGTGGTTGGCATCGAGCAGATGGTTCAGGCGGTCGGCCATCTTCAGGAAGAAACCGTGCTTGCCATCCGTGTCGACGCGGCCGGACATGTCGCCGTTGGCGGCGGCCACCACCACGCGCTCGATCTCGTCCTCGACCTTGATCTCCATCGTGCGGTCGCGCCATTCGCAGACGGTGCCGACCTTGTCGCCGTGCTCGTCGCGGATCAGCGTGATGTGCTGGGCGAAGCTGGCATCGCCGTAGCGCATTTCGCGATCGGCGCGTCCGTGCGTTTCCAGTCGCGAGATCACCTCGTCGGCGACCCGACCATTGTGTTCGAGCACGCTGATCTTCTGGCCGACCAGCGACTTGGCCGGGTCGATGCCGGGCACGGCGGCGACGATCTGCTCGGAATAGCCGTCGAGCATGTCGCGCAGCGCGGCGTTGGTGTAGACGATGTCCAGGTTGCGGTCGGTGATGATCACGCCGGTCTTCGAACTGTCCAGCGCGGTGCGCACGCGCAGGTTTTCGCGCGCCACCTGCTGGTCGCGCTCGATGCGCTCGCGCAGATCGGTCTGCATGCGTTGCATGGCCTTGAGCAGGTCGCCGATTTCGTCCTCGCCCGAGGTGTCGATGCGGTTGTCGAGGTTGCCGGCGGCCACTTCGTTGGCCACGAGGACCGCGCCGCGCACGTTGCGGGTCAGGTTGCGGGCAAACAGGTAGGCCAGCAGCAGCCCGCCGGCGATGCCGGCCAGCAGCATCAGCACGATGAGCGCCGCCGACGTGGTGTAGGCGGTGCCAGCATCGTCCTGGGTCTGCTTGGCGAGCTTGTTGTTCTCGACGATAAGTTTGCCCAGCGAGGCTACCGCTTTCCGGTGCAGATCGCGGGTTTCACCGGTGAACGTGTCGATGGCGTCGTCGGGCAGGTCCAGCGCCAGCATTTCGTCCACGCTCTTGTACGAATCCGACGCCTTTTTCCAGTCGGCGACGAATGCTTCGAACAGCTTGCGGTTGGCGGCCGACTGCGGGATCGCCTCATAGGTCTTGATCGTGGTGTCGATGCTCTTCCTGAGCTCGACCTTGCGCGTCTTGGCATCTTCCTTGACCTGTTCGCTGGAACGCACCAGCGACTGGTAGAAGGCGTTGCGGTACTCGCTGATCATGGCCTGCAGTTCGCCGGCGGAGCGCACGCTGGGCAGCGTGCTGTCGGTGAGCGTGCTGGTCTTGCTGTTCAGCGAATGCAGCCCGACATAGGCCACCACGCCCTGGATCAGCAACAGGAACAGGACGAGGCCGAAGGTGACCATCAGCTTCGGCATCAATTTGAGGGATTTGAACCACTGCATGTAACCAGTCCTTGTGATTCCCGGGCAGTGCATCACGAGGATGCACGCGCGGCCATCGGCCGTCGCCCCGGTACGGGAAAGGGCATCAACGCTTGATGTTGGCCAGCTTGAGGCCGGACGGCGACGTGACTTCGATCAGGGCCCGCGAGCTGTCGCGCTGGATGCTGCCGATGACGCAGACGTCCTTGCCTTCCAGACTCTCGGGCGGGAAACCGAACTTGCCGCGGTCGGCGC
>DMID01000122.1:24293-26848 GCA_003449195.1 Lysobacteraceae bacterium
ACCTTGCCGCAGACCATGCCGTCCTTGCCGACGAAGCGGGTCGCCATTTCGGGCGGAATCATCTCCTGGGACTGGGCATGTGCCGGCGCCGAGGCCAGGCCGGTGCACAGAACCGAGGCAATCACGAGGGGCAGCGAAGCTTTCATGCAATTCTCCGGAAATGCTCTTTGCGGGGGAAAGGAGCCGTCTTAGGCGCTATCGGCGGCGCTCATCCGGACTTGAGCCGCCGCCATTGCCATCGGGGGAAGATGTGACCGGTTCCCCGTTTCCGTCGTCAGCGCTTGATGTTGGCCAGCTTGAGGCCGGAGGGCGAGGTGACCTCGATCAGCGCGCGCGAGCTGTCGCGCTGGATACTGCCGATGACGCAGACGTCCTTGCCCTCCAGACTCTCGGGCGGGAAGCCGAACTTGCCGCGGTCGGCGCCGGGGATGCGCGCGGAGAAGGTGTGGCGGGGGAAGGCGCCGCCCATGTACAGGAAGGTCGGCTCGCCTTCGGAGTTCTGCGCGTACTTGGCCTTTTCGACCTTGCCGCAGACCATGCCGTTCTTGCCGACGAAGTGGCTGGCCGATTCGGCCGGGATCATGTCGCCTTCGGCGGCATGGGCCGGGACGAGGGCCAGCGCCAGTCCGGCGGCGAGGAATGCGAGCGATGCGGCGGGGTACTTCATGGTGCGGGTTCTCCGGTTTGCAGGGTGGGCGGCAGGGTGTCGCCCGGGGGTTTGAAAGCGTGACGAAAATCGTGTTTTCCGTTGCTCCGATGCGATGAACCCGCGGAAGCGGGGCTTCCACGGGTTCATGGGGGAGGCAATGCGGCGCGGCCGCGTCGTCCTTGATCAGGCCGCTTCTTCGGCACTCGCGGCTTGCCCGATGTCGGCGCTGTCCAGCAGCGTCTCGATATCCAGCAGGATCAGCATGCGCTCGTCCACCGTGCCGATGCCCGAGATGAAACGGGTATCCACGGCGGCACCGAATTCGGGCTTCGGACGGATCTGCTCGGGCCCCAGCGGGATCACGTCGGACACGCTGTCCACGACGATGCCGACCACGCGGTCCTCCACGTTCAGCACGATCATCACGGTGAACGCGTCGTAGCGGGCATCCTTCAGGCGCAACTTCAGGCGCAGGTCGATCACCGGCACGATGGTGCCGCGCAGGTTGATGACGCCCTTGATGTATTCCGGTGCGTCGGGCACGCGGGTGACCGAATCGTAGCCCCGGATTTCCTGGACCTTGAGAATGTCCACGCCGTAGTGCTCGTCGCCGAGCGTGAAGCTGAGGTATTCGCCTTCGGCGGTGTTGCCGTTGTCGGGCTTCTTGTCGCTCATGGGTCGGGTGCTCCTGGAGTCGGATCCGTTGCGGTCTGTGGACGGTATCGGCGTGCGGCCGGGGGACTTTAGAAGTTGCCGCGCTCGCGGGCCGAACGCTGCCGGTCGATGCGGAAGATGTATTGCTGGATCACGGTTTCAGCGCCACGCGGCAGACGCCCGAACTGGCAGCCTGCACGGGCGCTGACGATGCCGTTGCGGTTTTCCTGCCGGTGCAGGTTGGTGACCGTCAGCGACACCTCGATGGGCCGTGCATCGGGCAGGGCAAGCAGGCAGGACTCGAACCGCGAACCGGGCTTGAAGCGCGGATCGCCGTCGGGGATGGCGATGGCGATGCCGCCGGCGCTGATGTCCAGCACGCGGACATCGGTTTCCACCGGGCTGCCGTCTTCGCCAGGCAGCGGAATCGTGCAGATCACCGGCTGGCTGACGGGAATTTGCAGGCGGTACAGATCCCGCCGTTGCAACTGCAAGAGCGAATCCGGCAGCGAGGCTTCGAACGCGGCGTATCCGTCGTTGGAAATCCTGCGCAGGCCCGAGAGCCGGAACTGCACGCGTACCCGGTCCAGCTGGGACACGCACAGCACATGGCTGGCCTGCACCATGCGCGCATTGATGGTGTCGTTGGGGCTGCCGTCGATCATCAGCGTTTCGGTGTCCTCGTCCACGCCGAGGATCGCGGTGGAGGTGGACAGGCTGCCGGGGATGTAGGCGGTGATCAGCGCCCGCTTCTCGATCATGCCGCGCAGCACCTGCAGGATGTCCCGCGGTTCGCGCAGATAGAATTTTTCGTCGGCCTGAAGGTCGGCCGATTCGGCGATGTCGTCTTCGTCGGGGAACATGGACATGCGGCTGGCAAGGAAGTAGACGGCGAAGGCCGCCTTGCTTCATCAGATCGGCCGCGGCGCCCGCGACTTTAATCGTGGACGCCGCGTGCGGGGTTTCATTCTTGCCGCGATGACGCCGATGCCGACGGCCATTGCGCTCAGAACTCCTGCCACTCGCTGTCGGCTTCGACGGGTGCGCGGCTCGAAGGTGAAGCCGACCCGACGCGCGCGCGCGAAGTGGCCGGGGCCTTGATCGGCGCCGCCGTTTTGGCTGGGCCGAGCGGCGTCATGACCGCCGCTCGGCCGGCGTGCGTGGGCGGTACAGCGGTCGATCCCTGCGCCGTCTTGAACAGGTCCACGGCCTTGGCCAGACCCACCGCCTGCTCTTCCATCGAACGTGCGGC
>DMID01000122.1:27092-29251 GCA_003449195.1 Lysobacteraceae bacterium
CCCTTGATCTCCTTGGCGGCGCCGGCCGAGCGCTGCGCCAGCGAGCGCACTTCCGAGGCGACCACGGCGAAGCCGCGGCCCTGTTCGCCGGCACGCGCGGCTTCCACTGCCGCATTCAAGGCCAGGATGTTGGTCTGGAAGGCGATGCCGTCGATGACCGAGATGATCTCGGCGATTTTCTTCGACGAGGCCTCGATGCCGTGCATGGTGGTGACGACCTGGCCGACGACCTCGCCGCCGTCGCGGGCGACGGAGGCCGCGCCCTGTGCCAGCTGGTTGGCCTGGCGCGCGGACTCGGCATTCTGCTTGACGGTGGAGGTGAGCTCCTCCATCGAAGCGGCGGTTTCCTCGAGATTGGCGGCCTGCTGCTCGGTGCGGCGCGACAGGTCGCTGTTGCCCGAGGCAATCTCGCCGGCGGCGGTGGTGATGGCGCCGGAGGACAGCTTGATCTTGCCGACGATCTCGATGAGCTTGTCGACGGTGGCGTTGGCATCGTCGCGCATCTCGGCGAACACGCCCTTGTAATCGCCTTCCATGCGCCGGGTCAGGTCGCCGCCGGCGATGGCCTGGAGCAGCCGCGACAAGTCGTCCAGATTGCCGTCGGCAACCGCCATCAACCGGTTCAGGTCTTCGACCATGATGCGGAAGTCGTGCTGGAAGCTGGTCTCGTCGCCGCGCGCGGCGAAGTCGCCGTCGGCGGCGGCTTCAACCAGACGCTTTATCTCGCTGTTGATGCGATGGAGATTGGTCTTGGTCTCGTCCATGGCCTCGTGCAGGATCGCCCGCTGGCCGGGCTGACGCGGCATGTCTTCGGCGAGGTCGCCGATGGCGTAGCGCTGAAGCAGGCGGATGGTCGCGAGGAGCGAATTGATGTGGGTCTCCGCCATCGCATTGATGCTGTGGGCGATGAGTCCGTATTGGCCGGGCATGTCCTCGGGAATGCGGTAGCCGATGTCCTCGCCGCTGTCGTGCAGATGGCCCATGACCCGGCTGCTTTCGGCGAACCGGTTGATGACGGCCTGCATGTCGCGCATGGACACCAGCAGCTGCCCCGGCTCGTCCGCATGCTGGGGAGCGATGGCATTTTCGAGGTTGCCCGCCGCGATGGCCCGGGCCACGGACGTGGCCTGGTGCAGGGGGCGGGTGATGCGCCGTCCGATGTACCAACTCAGCCCGAAGACCAGAAAGATCAGGATGGCGCCGGCAACCGTCATGATGCCGGTGAAGACCAGCGCCTGCTTCTGCACGTCGCCCACGTACATGCCCGATGCGATCACCCAGCCCCATGGCGCGTAGGTGGCCACGTAGCTTTCCTTGGCGACGGGTTTGTCCGAACCGGGTTTGGGCCAGGTGAAGCTGACGAAACCGCTGCCCTTGCGGGCCTGCGCGACCTGTTCCTGATAGACCTGCACCCCATCCGGGCTGCGGACGTCGGCCACGTTCTTGCCGACAAGATCCTTGCGCAGCGGATGCATCAGCATGGTCGGCGTCATGTCGTGGACGAAGAAGTAGTCCACGCCGCCGTTGGCGTTGGTTCGCGCCAAGGTGGCCAGCGCCTGTGCCTTGGCGTCGGCTTCGCTGATCCGGCCGGACCGGGCCAGTTCGGCGTAATGGGCGACGATCGTCTGGGCCATGTCCACTTCGCGGCGCAGCGTGTCTTCGCGGGTCTGGTAAAGGTCCGTGTACTGCATCCGTGCGGCCACCACGGACAGGCCGATGACGCCGATGGCGATCAGCACGACCAGCACGCCGAGCTTGCGGCCGACCGGCAGATCGTAAAAGCGTTGCAGGAGACTGGACATCACGCAATGACCTCGGGACGTTGCACCTTGCGGTATATCGGCAGCGGGAGCGGGGACTTGAAGGTCGCCCGGGGAGGGGTTATGGCGCGAGCCTGAACACCGCCACGGCCTGTCCCAGCACGGAGGCCTGCTCCTCCATCGAGCGTGCGGCGGCGGTGGCTTCTTCCACCAGGGCGGCGTTCTGCTGGGTGGTCTCGTCCATCTGGGTGATGGTGAGGTTGACCTGCTCGATGCCGGCGGATTGTTCCTGCGAGGCGGCGGAGATCTCGGCCATGATGTCGGTCACGCGCTGCACGCTGGTGACGATCTCGGCCATGGTAGAGCCGGCCTTGGCCACCAGCGCCGAGCCGTCGGCGA
>DMID01000079.1 GCA_003449195.1 Lysobacteraceae bacterium
GGACAGGCCACTAGGCTATCATCGCCCTCTCACATTTCCCGACGCGTCCCGCCTTGCCGCCCATGATCCGACGCCCCACCGTTCACGCCGCCGCCCGTCTCCTGCTGCTGGCGCTGGCTCTCGCCGTCGTCGCCACCGGCTGCCACAAGGGCGACAAGAAGAAGGATGCCTACGAAGGCGCCCCGGTCGAGCAGATCTACGAGAAGGCGCACCACTACATGGAGCGCGGCAACTGGTCGGCCGCCGAAACCGCGTTCAAGCGCCTGACCGCGCAGTACCCGTACGGCCCGTACAGCGAACAGGCGCTGATCGAGACCGCTTACGCCCAGTACAAGTCGGGCAAGCACGACGATGCGGTCTCCACCATCGACCGCTTCATCCGCACCTACCCGACCAACCGCAACATCGCGTACATGTATTACCTGCGCGGCCTGTCCAACTCCAACCGCGACACGGTGTTCCTGCAGAAGGTATGGTCGCTGGACCCGAGCCGCCGCGACCTGTCCACCCCGCAGCAGGCCTACAACGACTTCAACATCGTGGCCGAGCGCTACCCCAACAGCCGCTACGCCACCGACGCGCGCGAACGGATGGTGGTGCTGCGCAACGTGTTCGCCCAGCACGAGCTGGACGCCGCGCTGTACTACATGCGTCGGCAGGCCTACGTGTCCGCCGTGTCGCGCGCCACCTACATTCTGGAAACCTACCCGCAGAGCGAATACCAGTACGACGCCGTGGCCACGCTGGCGGAAGCCTATGCCAAGCTCGGCAACAAGACGCTGTCCGACGATGCGCGCCGCGTGCTGGAGCTGAACGACCCGCAGCACCCCTACCTGACCGGCCAGTGGCCCAAGTACCCGTGGGCCATCCGCAAGCTCAACCCGTTTGCCGGCGAAAAATCGGTGGCCAGCGGCCAGCGCGATGCGCAGCGGGAACGCTGATAGCCGTCGCTGCTCAGACGGATTCAAAGATGCAGGAAGGGGCCGCAAGGCCCCTTTTCATGTCCGCATCCGGCACGCGGCCCACCGTCAGGCCAGCAGGTGGATGCCCAGCATCACTGCCGCGGCCAGCCACGAGATCACCGCATACAGCCGCAGTTGCTCCGCGTCGAGCAACCACGCCCACAGGTCGAAGAAGATCACCGAACGCCAGCCTTCGATGACCTCGGCACCGTCGCGGAACACCACCCACCAGCAGACGACGGAGTGGCTCAGGAAACCCAGGATCGGCCAGGCCGTCGCCATGTGCTCCGGTGACCTCAGCCGCGGTAGCCGTTGGTGATCGGGTAGCGGCGCTCGCGTCCGAATGCGCGTCGCGACACCTTCGGCCCCGGCGCGGCCTGGTGGCGCTTCCACTCGTTGACGCGCACCAGCTTGAGCACCTTGTCCACGGTGTCGGCGGCAAACCCGGCGGCGACGATCTCCTCGCGCGACTGCTCCTGATCGACATGACGCAACAGGATGGCGTCGAGCACGTCGTAGGGCGGCAGCGAATCCTGGTCTTTCTGGTTCTCGCGCAGCTCGGCCGACGGAGGGCGGGCGATCACCGCCGGCGGGATCACCGGCGCACCGCCGACGGTGTTGCGCCATTTGGACAGCGCGAACACCTCGCTCTTGTACAGGTCTTTCAGCGGCGCATAGCCGCCGCACATGTCGCCGTAGATGGTGGCGTAGCCCACCGCGTATTCGCTCTTGTTGCCGGTGGTCAGCAGCAGGCCGCCGAACTTGTTGGACAACGCCATCAACAAGGCACCGCGGCAGCGCGACTGCAGGTTTTCCTCGGTCAGGTCCGGCGTGGTGCCGGCGAACATCGGGCCGAGCGCGGCAAGGAAGCCTTCGAACGCCGGCTCGATCGCCACCGTTTCCAGCTTGACGCCGAGCGCCGCGCACTGCTCGGCGGCCAGATCGTTGGACAGGCCCGAGGTATAGCGCGACGGCAGGCGCACCGCGGTGACGTTGTCCGCGCCGAGCGCATCGACCGCGATGGCCAGCACAAGCGCCGAATCGATGCCGCCCGACAGCCCCACCCAGACCTTGCCGAAACCGTTCTTGCGGCAATAGTCCTGCACGCCGCGCGTCACCGCGCGCCAGGCCAGCGCATCCACGCTCTCGTCGCCGTCGTCCACCCACACCCGCGGCATGAAACGACGCTCATCCGGCGCGTACTCGACCACCAGCCACTGCTCGGCAAAGGCCACCGCCGCCGGGTGCACCGTGCCGTCGCCATCGGCCACCACCGAGGCGCCATCGAACACCAGCGCATCCTGCCCGCCGACCACGTTGAGATAGGCAATCGCCGCGCCCGTGGCGCGCGTGCGTTCGGCCAGCAGCGCATCGCGCTGGGCATGCTTGCCGCGCTCGTAAGGCGAGGCATTGGGCACCACCACCAGCTCGGCACCGGCACGCGCGGTGTCGGCCATCGGCTCGGGGAACCACAGGTCCTCGCAGATCACCAGCCCGACCGGCACGCCGGCCACGTCGAACACGCACGGGCCGCCATCGGGATCCACGCCGAAATAGCGACGCTCGTCGAACACGGCGTAATTGGGTAGCTCGCGCTTGCGGTAAGTTGCGGCAATGGCACCGTCACGGAGCACGCTCGCCGCGTTGTAAACCACCGCTCCAGCGCTTTGCGGCCAACCGACGACGGCGACGATGCCTTGGGCCTGCGCGGCGACACGCGCCAACGCCTGCTCACAGCTGCGCAGGAAGCCCGGCCGCATCAGCAGGTCTTCAGGCGGATAGCCGCTGATGGCCAGTTCCGGAAGCAGCACCACGTCGGCGCCGTATTCGTCACGCGCCTCATGCATCAGCTCGATGATACGGCTGGCGTTGCCGGCCACGTCCCCGACCGGGAAATCGAACTGGGCCAGGGCGATGCGTAGCG
>DMID01000106.1:0-3591 GCA_003449195.1 Lysobacteraceae bacterium
ACCGCGACGGCTTCGTCATCGCAGGCGGCGCCGGCATGCTGGTGCTGGAGGACTGGGACCGCGCCGTCGCACGCGGCGCACGCATCCACGCCGAACTGCTCGGCTACGGCGTCACCTCCGACGGCGCCGACATGGTGGCCCCCTCCGGCGAAGGCGCAGTGCGCTGCATGCAAATGGCGATGGACGGCCTGCAACGGCCGATCGACTACCTCAACACCCACGGCACCTCCACCCCGCTGGGCGACATCACCGAACTGCAGGCGGTGCGCGCAGCCTTCGGCAGCGACGTGCCGCCGCTGTCCTCGACCAAGGCGCTGTCCGGCCACTCGCTCGGCGCAGCCAGCGTGCACGAGGCGATCTACAGCCTGCTGATGCTGCGCGACGGTTTCATCGCCGGCTCGGCCAACATCGACACGCTCGACCCGCGCGCGGAAGGCTTCCCCATCGTGCGCGAGAGCCGCGATGCCGGCTTGCGCACGGTGATGTCCAACAGCTTCGGCTTCGGCGGCACCAACGCGGCGCTGGTGTTCGGCCGGGCATGAACGTCCACCGGCAGCGCCGGCACTGAAAACGCGGATGCCCGGCACCGCCGGGCATCCTTCCTGCTCCACGGCACCGTCGATGGACGGCACGGGCAATTTCGTCAGGCCGCCTCGCTCATCCCGCTGTGCCGCAATAGCGCGTCCAGATCCGGGTCGCGGCCGCGGAAAGCGCGGAAGTTGTTGGCTGCGGCGCGGCTTCCGCCGCGCGAGAGGATCTCGCGGCGGAAACGTTCGCCGGTGGCGGCCAACTGGCCCGGCGCTTCCTCGAAGGCCGCGTAGACATCGGCGCTGAGCACCTCGGCCCACTTGTAGCTGTAATAGCCGGCCGCGTAACCGCCGGCAAAGATGTGGCTGAACTGGTGCGGGAACCTGTTCCAGCTCGGCGGCAGGTTCACCGCCACCTCGGCGCGCACCGCGTCCAGCAAGCCCAGCACGTCGTCGCGGGCCGGGTCGAAGCCCGTGTGCAATTGCATGTCGAACAACGCGAATTCGAGCTGGCGCACGGTGAACATGCCGCTCTGGAAATTCTTCGCCGCCAGCATCCTGTCGAACAGTTCGCGCGGCAGCGGCTCGCCACTGTCCACGTGCGCGCTCATGGCCTGCACGCGCGCCCACTCCCAGCAGAAGTTCTCCATGAACTGGCTGGGCAGCTCCACCGCATCCCACTCCACGCCGTTGATGCCGGCCACGCCGAGCTCGCCGACCTCGGTGAGCAGCTGGTTCAAACCGTGGCCCATTTCGTGGAACAGGGTGATGACTTCGTTGTGGGTGAACGTGGCCGGCTTGCCGTCGCTGCCCTTGCCGAAGTTGCACACCTGATACACGAGAGGCGTCTGAACGGCCTGCGTCTGCGTGCCGGCAGCGCGGTCGCGGCGGTTGCGGCAGTCGTCCATCCACGCACCGCCGCGCTTGCCTTCGCGTGCGTACAGGTCGAGGTAGAACTGGCCGGCCAGCGTGCCGTCCGCGCGTTCGATGCGGAAAAAGCGCACGTCCGGATGCCACAGCGGCGCGCTGTCCGGCTTCACCTGCACGCCGTAGAGGTCGTGGATCAGGCCGAACAGGCCGGCCAGCACCTTCGGTTCGGTGAAATAGCGCTTCACGTCCTGCTCGGAAAAGCTGTAACGCGCCTGCTTGAGCTTGTCGCTGGCATAGGCCAGATCCCAGGCTTCCACCGTCGCCAGCCCGAGATTCTCGCGGGCGAAGGCTTCCAGCTCGGCGCGATCGCGGCGCGCGAACGGCAACGCGCGCGCGGCCAGGCCGTGCAGGAAGTCGAGTACCTGCGCCGGACTGCCGGCCATCTTGGTGGCCAGCGAATACGCGGCGTAATCGGCAAATCCCAGCAGCGCGGCCAGCTCGGCGCGCAAGGCGAGGATGCGCTTGATCACCGGCGTGTTGTCCAGCTCGGGTTTGTCGCCCAACTCGGAGGCGCGCACGAAATAGGCGCGGCACAGCTGTTCGCGCAGCGCGCGGTCGTCGGCATGCGCCATCACCGGCAGATAGCACGGCATCTGCAAGGTGAGCTTGCAGCCGGGCTTCCCGTCCTTCTCCGCTGCGGCCTTCGCCGCCGCCAGCACTTCGGCGGGGATGCCGGACAGCCGCGTCTCGTCATCGACGTACAACGCAAAAGCATCGGTGGCATCGAGCACGTGTTCGGAAAATTTCGCCGACAGGGCCGACAGTTCTTCCTGGATCGCGGCAAAGCGCGCCTTGCCGGCCTCGTCCAGCTCGGCGCCGCCGAGGCGGAAATCGCGCAGCGCGTTGTCCAGCACCTTGCGCCGCGTCTCCGAATATCCGGCCCACGCCGGCGCATCCTTCAACGCCTTGTACTGCGCGTACAGCGCCAGGTTCTGGCCGAGCGCGCTGGAAAAACGGCTCACCTTCGGCAGGCTGGCGTTGTAGGCCTCGCGCATGGCCGGCGTGTTGACCACCGCCTGCAGGTGGCCCACCTGTCCCCACGCGCGCCACAGTTTCTCGGTGGCATCGTCGAGCGGATCGACGAAGCTCTCCCACGTTGCCGGCGCCACGGTTTCCGCGTGCTTCACCGCCGCCTCGGCCTGGGCCAGCAGCATGTCGATGGCCGGTCCGACGTGTTCGGCGCGGATTTCGTCGAAACGCGGCAGGCCGGAAAAATCCAGCAGCGGGTTGGCGTGGTCGGTCATGGCAGGTCCGTGATTCGTGAGTCGGTAAAGGGATGCGGGCTCAAGACCACATCGTTCAGGCTGCATCGTCCAAGTCGGCAACCGGCAAGGCCAGCGGCGTTTCGCCGTTGACGGCCGCCGCGATGAGGTCGTCGTTCTCGACCATCGGGATACCGCGTTCGAGGTACCAGTCGCGGTTGTAATAGCTGTGCGCGTAGCGTTCGCCGGAGTCGCACAGGATGGTGACGATGGAGCCGGCCTGCCCGGCCTCGCGCATCCGTTGCGCGGCCATCAGCACGCCTGCGAAGTTGGTGCCGGTGGAACCGCCCACGCGCCGGCCCAGCCGCGCGCTGACGTAGCGCATGGCGGCCAGGCTCAGCGCGTCGGGCACCTTCACCATCGCGTCGATGCAGGTGGGGATGAAGCTGGCCTCGTAGTGCGGCCGGCCGATGCCCTCGATGCCCGAACCGCACGGCAAGGTCAGCTCCGGCGTCGGATGGCCGGCAATCGCGTTGCGATAGCAGTCGAAGAACACCGAGGTTTCCGGGTCCGCGCACAGCACGCGGGTGGCGTGGCGGCGGTAGCGCACGTAGCGGCCCAGCGTGGTGCTGGTGCCGCCGGTGCCGGGGCTGCACACGATCCACGCCGGCTCGGGGTGCTGTTCGGCTTCCATCTGCCGGAAGATCGACTCGGCGATGTTGTTGTTGGCGCGCCAGTCGGTGGCCCGCTCGGCATAGGTGAACTGGTCCATGAAATGGCCGCCGGTGTCGCGGGCCATGCGCGCGGAGACTTCGTTGATCGCGCCGGCGTCCTCGATCAGTTCGCAGCGGCCGCCGTGGAATTCGATCGCGGCGATCTTGTCCGGCGAGGTGCAGGCCGGCACCACCGCGATGAACGGCAGGCCCAGCAGG
>DMID01000106.1:3782-4117 GCA_003449195.1 Lysobacteraceae bacterium
TCGGCCTCGATCTTGCGGATGGACTGGGCCACCCAGTCGCGGGAATTCATCGGCACACGGCTCGCGGAAACACGGCGGGAAGCGGCAGTATCGCGCATCCCGCCGTGCCCGGCGCCGGCCACGTCCTCGCGGTGCCGCGCATACCGGCAGGCGCGCGGCTGCGAAACCGGAGGATCAGACGCACCCTTGCCCTTACCCTCGCATCCGCATCGCACGCTCGACGGCATGTCCACCCGTCAATGGATGCCGCCGCGTGTCTTTTCGCGTGGAGGCGGTTGCCGGCCACTCACGCGGCAGCCGGCCCCCCAGCGCGGCCGCTCAGCCCGCCGCGACGG
>DMID01000162.1 GCA_003449195.1 Lysobacteraceae bacterium
TGCGCAGGCTGCCGGCCTATACCGATGCCGACGCCGATGCGCGTGCGGCGTTCATGGGCTTGATGCGCGGCCCGCGCGCGGTGGACACGCTCTCGCGCATGGCCAGGCTCGGCGTGCTGGCGCAGTGGTTGCCGGCCTTCGCGCAGGTGTCCGGCCGCATGCAGTTCGACCTGTTCCACGTCTATACCGTGGACCAGCACACGCTGATGGTGTTGCGCAACATCGCCTCGTTCGCCTCGGCCCGGCGCGAAGAGCGGTTCTCGATCGCCCACGAGGTTTGGCCGCGCCTGCGCAAGCCCGAGCTGCTGCTGCTGGCCGGTTTGTTCCACGACATCGGCAAGGGACGCGGCGGCGACCATTCCGAGCTGGGGGCCGTCGACGCGCGCGCGTTCTGCCAGGCGCACGGGCTGAGTGCGGGCGACACCGAGCTGGTGGCATGGCTGGTCCGGCAGCACCTGAAGATGTCCACCACCGCCCAGAAGCAGGACATCGCCGACCCCGACGTGATCTGCGGGTTTGCGAAGCTGGTGGAAACGCGCGAGCGGCTGGATTACCTGTACCTGCTCACCTGCGCCGACATCGCCGGCACCAGCCCGAAGATGTGGAACGCGTGGAAGGACCGTCTGCTGGCCGACCTGTATTTCGCCACCCGCCGCGTGCTGCGCGAGGGCGGCGAGCACAGCATCGACCGCGATGCGCGGCTGGCCGAGGCGCGCGAAGCCGTGCGCAGGCTGCTGGCCGAGAAGGGCCACGATGATGAAGTGATCGCGCGCCAGTTCGCGATCATGCCCGACGAAAGTTTCCTGCGCGGTCGTGCCGAGCAGGTGGCCTGGCAGGCCGCGACCTTGATCGACCTCAAGCTGGGCGAAACCGGCGTGCGCGTGCGCCCGGTCGGCGAGGAAGGCGATGCGCTGGAGGTGTTCGTGCATTCGCCCGACCGCGATGGCCTGTTTGCCGCCATCCTCGCCACCCTCGACCGCAACGGCTATGGCGTGCATCAGGCGCATGTTCTTAACGGCCGCAAGGGCACCGTGTTCGATACCTTCGAAGTGGTGCCGGCCGACAGCTTTGCCACCGGCGATGCCGCCGCGCTGCAAGCCGCGCTGACCGATACGCTGACCCGTCCGCTGGACCAGATCCGGGTGTCGCGCCGTGCCGCGCCGCGTCAGCTCAAGTATTTCCGCTTCCCGGCCAGGATCGAATTGCGCACGCGGCGCAACGGGCGCAGCTCGGTGCTCGCGCTGGTCTGCCCGGACCGCCCCGGTCTGCTGGCCGAAGTGGCGCAGGTGCTGCGCGACTGCCACCTGCGCGTGCACAACGCGCGCATCGCCACCTTCGGCGAGCGCGCCGAGGACCTGTTCGAAATCACCGGCGAGGACAACCGCCCGGTGGCCGACGAATCCCGCCGGCAGGCGCTGCTGGATGCCTTGCATGCCTGTCTGGACCCAGAAAGAAAGCAATGACGGAGACATCTTTCATGAACGCAAACAGCCCTGAAACGGCGCAGCTCAGGCTGTCCATCGAAGATGCGTTCGAGCGCCGTGCCGCGCTCACGCCCGACGAGATCGAAGGCTCCACCCGCGCACTGGTCGGCCGCGCCATCGACGGGCTGGAAGCCGGCACGCTGCGCGTGGCCGAGCCCGACGGCAATGGCGGCTGGCAGGTCAACGAATGGCTGAAAAAGGCCGTGCTGCTGTATTTCCGCGTCAACGACATGGTGGTGACCGAGGCCTCGCCTGCGCCGTACTGGGACAAGGTGGAGGCGCGTTTTTCCGGTTATGACGAGGCCCGTTTCCGGGCTGCCGGCGTGCGCGTGGTGCCGGGCGCGGTGGCGCGCCGCGGTACCTGCTTCGGCCGCGACGTGGTGTTGATGCCGAGCTTCACCAATATCGGCGCCTGGGTGGGCGAGGGCACGATGGTGGACACCTGGGCCACGGTCGGCTCGTGCGCGCAGATCGGCAAGCATTGCCACCTGTCCGGCGGCGTCGGCATCGGCGGCGTGCTCGAACCCTTGCAGGCCAGCCCGACCATCATCGAGGACCACTGCTTCGTCGGCGCGCGCTCGGAAGTGGTGGAGGGCGTGGTGGTGGGCCATCACAGCGTGATCGGCATGGGGGTGTTTCTCAGCCAGTCCACCCGCATCTACAACCGCGCCACCGGCGAAATTTCCTATGGGTATGTGCCGCCGGGCAGCGTGGTGGTATCCGGCGCGCTGCCGGCCAAGGACGGCAGTCACTCGCTGTACGCGGCGGTGATCGTCAAGCAGGTGGACGAGAAGACGCGCGGCAAGACCAGCGTCAACGACCTGCTGCGCGGCCTGGCGGATTGAGGGCACAGCGATGGGCGTCACCCTGTACGGCTTGAAGAACTGCGATACCTGCAAGAAGGCGCGCAAGTGGCTGGACCGCTTCGGCGTGGCGCACGTCTTCGTCGATTACCGCGACGAAAAGCCTTCGCCGGAAACGCTGGTGGAATGGGCAGACAAGGCCGGTGGCTTCGATGCGCTGGTCAACAAGTCCTCGACCACGTGGCGGCAATTGCCGGACAACCGCAAATCGCCCGGCAGCGCGGCCGAATGGAAGCTGCTGCTGCGCGAGCACCCGCAATTGATCCGCCGTCCGGTGGTGGTCACCGATGACGGCGTGCTGACGCAGGGCTTTTCCGACAACGGCTTCAAGAAACGCTTCGGCATCGGCTGAGCCGCGCGGAGGGATGCGATGAGCGAGGTCCTCGAACTTGCCCGCGAACTGATCGCCCGGCCCTCGATGACGCCGGACGATGCCGGTTGCCAGCATCTACTGGCGCAACGGCTGGAGCGGGCCGGCTTCAGCTGCGAGCACCTGCGCTTCGGCGAGGTGGACAACCTCTGGGCCACCCACGGCAGCGGCGCGCCGGTGCTGGTGCTGCTCGGCCATACCGATGTGGTGCCGCCGGGGCCGCGCGAGGCCTGGGCGAGCGATCCCTTCGTGCCCGAGATCCTCGATGACGTGCTGTACGGGCGCGGTGCGGCCGACATGAAGGGCAGCGTGGCGGCTTTCGTGGTGGCGACGGAGCGGTTTGTCGCCGCGCATCCAGGCCATCCGGGCACGCTGGCCGTGTTGCTGACGTCAGACGAAGAGGGCGATGCCATCGACGGCGTGCGCAAGGTCGCGCAGCACTTTGCCGAACGCGGTCAGCGCATCGACTGGTGCATCACCGGCGAACCGTCCTCTACCGAGCGCCTCGGCGACCTGCTGCGGGTGGGGCGCCGCGGCAGCCTCTCCGGCATGCTGACGGTCAAGGGCGTTCAGGGCCACGTGGCCTATCCGCACAAGGCACGCAACCCCATCCACCAGGCGGCCCCTGCCCTGGCCGAACTGGCCGCGCGGGTCTGGGACGACGGCTACGAAAGCTTCCCGCCCACCAGCCTGCAGATAAGCAACATCCACGCCGGTACCGGTGCCAACAACGTGATTCCGGGCGAGCTGCAGGTGCTGTTCAACCTGCGCTACAACCCGCATTGGGATGCGCCGAAGCTGGAAGCGGAGATTGCCGCGCTGCTCGACCGCCACGGGCTGGATTACGCACTGAAATGGCATCGCAGCGGCGAGCCGTTCTACACGCCGGAAGGCCGGTTGCGCAGCGTGGCACGCGAAGTACTGGCGCAATTTGCCGGTGCGCCGCCGGAAGAAAGCACCGGCGGCGGCACTTCAGACGCGCGTTTCATCGCTCCGCTTGGCGCGCAGTGCATCGAGGTCGGGCCGGTCAACGCCAGCATCCACCAGGTGGACGAGCACGTGCGCGTGGCCGATCTGGAGGCGCTGCCGGCGCTCTACGGCCAATTGGTCGAACGTCTGCTGGTGCGGTCCGCATGAGCGGGGTGGTTGGCGATGCAACTGTTGCAAAGCCCGCAGAGGGCGGTTACGGTCGCCCCATGGCTTGCATGACCACCCGCAACGCGCTCAATTCGAACCGCAACGACAATGCGGCGAATAATCGCGTGCGCGCGATGCGGGGTCGAAGCCAGGCGTAAACCGAGCAGCAACGCCAGGATTCCTCAAAACCCGCATCGCACGATGCGGGTTTTTTTGTGTCCCGGCGGCAACCCGATCCATCCAGAACCATCCTTCGCAGTCCCGGCCCGGCCGGACCCCACAGATCCCTTTGCCTTCAGGAGTGTTTCCCCATGTGTTCGATCTTCGGCATCTTCGACCTGCAGCCCGGCGACGACCTGCAGCTGCTGCGACGCGAGTCGCTGGAAGCCTCGCAGCGCCAGCGTCATCGCGGCCCGGACTGGAGCGGCGTGTATGTCGATGACGGGGCCATCCTGGTCCATGAGCGCCTGGCCATCGTCGACCCGGCAGGTGGTTCGCAGCCCTTGCTGTCCGAGGATGGGCAATTGGTGCTGGCGGTCAACGGCGAGATCTACAACCACACCCAGCTCAAGGCCGAACTGAAGCAGCCTTATGCTTTCCAGACCGGTTCGGATTGCGAGGTGATCAATGCGCTGTACCGGGAGGACGAACCGGCCAGCTTCCTCAACCGGCTCAACGGCATCTTTGCCTTCGCATTGTGGGACAAGGGCGCGCATCGAGTGATCATCGCCCGTGACCCGATCGGCGTGTGCCCGCTGTACTGGGGGCACGACAAGGAAGGTCGCCTGCGCGTGGCCTCGGAAATGAAGTCGCTGGCCGACGCCTGTGCCGACGTGGCGCAGTTCCCGCCGGGTCACTGGTACGACAGCGCCACCGGCAAGCTGGAGAAGTATTACGAGCGCCCGTGGCGCGATTACGCCGCGGTGGAGGGCGTGGAGGTGCCGCTGGCCGAATTGTGCGAAGCCTTCGAGGCGGCGGTGCATCGCCAGCTGATGACCGACGTGCCTTACGGCGTGCTGCTGTCCGGCGGTCTGGATTCCTCGCTGGTGGCGGCGGTGGCTGCGCGCTATGCCCGTCGCCGCATCGAGGACGGCGGCGAGACCGAGGCCTGGTGGCCGCGCCTGCACAGCTTCGCCATCGGTCTGAGGGGCTCGCCGGACTTGGCCGCGGCGAAGATCGCGGCCGAGTCGCTGGGCACGGTGCACCACGGTTTCGAATACACCTTCGAGGAAGGCCTGGACGCGTTGCCGGAGGTGATCCGCCATATCGAGACCTACGACGTCACCACCATCCGCGCTTCCACGCCGATGTTCCTGTTGGCGCGCCGCATCAAGGCCATGGGCGTGAAGATGGTGCTCTCCGGCGAGGGCAGCGACGAGGTGTTCGGTGGCTACCTGTATTTCCACAAGGCGCCCAATGCGCGCGAGTTTCACGAGGAGCTGGTGCGCAAGCTCGACACGCTCTACAACTACGACTGCCTGCGCGCCAACAAGTCGATGATGGCCTGGGGCGTGGAGCCGCGCGTGCCGTTTCTGGACCGCGAGTTCCTCGATGTGGCCATGCGCATGGACGCCAAGTACAAGATGGTGCTCAAGGGCAGCGACGGTCCGCAGCGGATGGAAAAGGGCATCTTGCGTGCCGCCTTCGAAGGCTACCTGCCCGAGTCGATCCTGTGGCGGCAGAAGGAGCAGTTCAGCGATGGCGTGGGCTATGGCTGGATCGACGGTCTGAAGGCGCACGCCGAAGCGCAGGTGAGCGACCGCGAGCTGGCCGCCGCCGACAAGCGCTTCCCGGTCAACCCGCCGCAGACCAAGGAAGCCTATTACTACCGCTCGGTGTTCGAGTCGTTCTATCCGAGCCCGGCTGCGGCCGAGACGGTGCCGGGCGGCAAGTCGATCGCCTGCTCCTCGCCGACGGCGATCGCATGGGATGCCAGCTTCGCCAAGATGGCCGACCCGTCAGGCCGCGCCGTGGCCGGCGTGCACGAGCAGGCATTGGCATCGTGAGCATCGCACAACGTACCGGACACTCGATGCGGCGCGAGCCGATGTGCCCGAATGCATCGGGCGGCGCCACAACCCGAGGACGCTTCAGAACCGCCAGGCAGGATTCGAAGTTTCCACCCTTTCACAACCGTCCGTG
>DMID01000245.1:0-197 GCA_003449195.1 Lysobacteraceae bacterium
CGAAACGCACATCCACGCCCAGCTCGTCGCGCGCGGCACGGGCGATGGCCAGATGCCCCTCGTGCACCGGGTCGAAAGTGCCGCCATAGTAGAGCCGCAGCCCGTGCCCGCCGCTCATGCCACCAGCAACCTGACCGCGCGCGACTCGGCCACCGCCATCAGCAGCCTTTCCAGCGCCACCCACGGGTCGCCATCGC
>DMID01000245.1:416-6272 GCA_003449195.1 Lysobacteraceae bacterium
TGGCGTTGCAAGGCACGCCGGAACGGTGCCTGCCGCGACTCCCAGATGCCTTGCGATTTCATTTCGGCCGCGAGATTGGCACCACGCGCCTGTGCCCGCGCGAGCGATGCGGTGCGCAGCAGTTCGCGCACGATCATCGGCATCAATGCGGCCACCTGTTCGCCCTCGGCACGCAGGCCGCGCAACATGCGCCCTGCCTGGGCGGGCCGCCCGGCCAGCGCGGCCTCGATCAACCCGAACACGTCGTAACGCGCGGCGTCGGCGACCAGGTCGCGCATGCCGGCCGCATCCAGCGCACGCCCGTCGGCCAGCAAGGCCAGCTTGTCGATTTCCTGCGCGGCAGCCAGCAGGTTGCCCTCCACCCGCTCGGCCAGCTCCTGCACCGCCGAAGCATCGGCGCGCACGCCTTTCTCGCGCAGGCGGCGTTCGATCCAGTCGAGCAGTTCGTGCGGCTTGATCGCCCAGGCGACCGACAACACGCCAACCTTGGCCACCGCATCGCTCCACTTGCCCTGATGCGATTTGCTCCAGTCGCCGGCGGTGATCAGCAACACCACATCGCCGGGCGGGTCGGCACAGAAATCGGCCACCACCTGCGCCCCTTCCTTGCCCGGCTTGCCGGACGGGAGGCGCAGTTCGATCAGCCGCATGCTGCTGAACAGACCAGGCGACTGGAACGCACGCTCCAGCGCATTCCAGTCGAAATCCCGGCCGTCGGCGTCGAACACTTCACGCTCGGTGATGCCGTCGGCCCGCGCCCGGGACCTTACCGCGTCGGCGGCCTCCAGCACCCGCAAAGTCTCGGGGCCGGCGATCAGATAGGCCGGCTTGAGCGTTTGCGAGGCGGCCTGCGCGACAAGTTGTTCGGGTTTGAGTTCCATCGTGCGGCGGGTCTCCCGTCGATGTCGGCGAAACCTTACTGCGCCGGCACGGGCGTGGCGGCGGCGGGCTTGGGCGCATCGAGGCCGTTGGCCCGCACCACGCTGTCGATGCGGCGCAGGATCGAGGCGGCCATGTCCTTGCGCAGTTCGTCGGCGAGGATCTCGCGTTCGGTCGTGGTGCCGGTGGCATCCACCGGCGGGGAGACGTAATCGCGCGACAGTTCCACCACCTGCTGCGGCACCAGCACGCTGCCGTCCGGACGCTTGAACACGAAAATCACGGCGTAGCGCAGGCTGAACTCCTGCGCGCGGCCCTGTGCGTCCAGCGCGATCGGCAGGTCGCCCCAGCGCTCGGACACCACGTCCAGCCGGGCCACGTGCGGATCGGAATCGTCATCCGGGGCGATCTTCGCGCCGGCCGATTGCAGGCTGCGTTCCAGCGCGGTGACCAGCTCGCTGTACGGCGTGGTCGACACCACCTTTACCGCCGGCACGTCGGCAGGCAACTTGAGCGCATTGCGCAGGTGGAAGCCGCAACCGGCAAGGCCCGCCACAAGGCCAAGGGCAAGCGCGAAAACGGTCAGCAGTCGGAGCATGGCATCGGGCCCGGGGACGCCGCACGGGGTCGGCAACCCCTGCAGTGTGCCTTTTCTGAAGTGAAGGGAAACCGCACGACGGTATGCGTCATGCGGCCACGATGTTGACGATCTTGCCGGGCACCACGATGAACTTGCGGATCGTCAGGCCCTCCAGATACTTGGCGGTGTTGGGCTCGGCCCGTGCCAGCGCTTCGACCTGGTCCTTCGGCGCATCGGCGGCCACCTCGATGGTGCCGCGCAGCTTGCCGTTGACCTGCACCGCCAAGGTCAGCGCATCGCGCACCAGCGCGGCCGGGTCGGCCTGCGGGAAGGGCATGTCTTCCAGCAATGCCTCGGCATGGCCCAGCGCCTGCCACAGCGCATGGCTGGCATGCGGGGTGATGGGGTTGAGCAGCAGCACCATCGCCTCCAGCGCCTCCTGGCGCACGGCGCGGCCCTGCTCGCCGGCATCGTCGAACTTGCCCAGCGTGTTGGCCAGTTCCATCACCGCGGCGATGGCGGTGTTGAAGCTGTAGCGGCGGCCGTAATCGTCGCCGACCTTGCCGATGGTCTCGTGGGTCTTGCGGCGCACGGCCTTCTGCTCGGCCGTCAGCGCCCCCGGATCGAGCACGGGCACCGCGCCATCGGCCACATGTTTCTGTACCAACGCCCACACGCGGCGCAGGAAACGCGCCATGCCGTCCACGCCGGCCTCGTTCCACTCCAGCGACTGCTCGGGCGGTGCGGCGAACATCGAGAACAGGCGCACCGTGTCGGCGCCGTACTTGCCCACCATCGCCTGCGGGTCCACGCCGTTGTTCTTGGACTTGGACATCTTCTCGATGCCGCCGATCAGCACCGGCTGGCCGTCGGCCTTCAGCGTGGCGCCGGTGACGCGCGCCTTGTCGTCGCGCTGCACGTCCACGTCGGCCGGGTTGTACCAGTCCTTGGAACCATCCGGGTTCTGTCGATAGAAAGTCTCGGCAATCACCATGCCTTGGGTGAGCAGGTTGGTGGCCGGCTCGTCGCTGTCCACCAGCCGCGCGTCGCGCATGAGCTTGTGGTAGAAGCGGAAATACATCAGGTGCAGGATCGCGTGCTCGATGCCGCCGATGTACTGGTCCACCGGCAGCCAGTAGTTGCCGCGCTTGTCCACCATCTCGCGCGCACCCGGCGAGGTGTAGCGGGCGTAGTACCAGCTCGACTCCATGAAAGTGTCGAAGGTGTCGGTTTCGCGCTCGGCCGGCTTGCCGCATTCCGGGCAGCTGCACTTGCGCCATTCCGGGTCGGTCTTGATCGGCGAACCGGTGCCGCTGAATTCCACGTTCTCCGGCAGCACCACCGGCAGCTGGTCCTCCGGCACCGGCACCGCGCCGCAGTCCTCGCAGTAGATCACCGGGATCGGGCAGCCCCAGTAGCGCTGGCGGCTCACGCCCCAGTCGCGCAGGCGGAAGTTGATGCGGCGCTGGCCCTGGCCCTTGCGCTCGAAGCGCTCGGCCAGCGCGTCGAAGGCGCCCTTGAAATCCAGACCGTCGAATTCGGCCGAATTGACCAGCTCGAACTCGCGCGTCTTGTCGCCGTACCAGTCATGCCAGATGGCCGGGTCGTAGGTCTTTTCGGCCTCGTCGCGCGGGTCCTTCAGCGCGATCACCTGCCGGATCGGCAGGCCGTATTTGTTGGCGAACTCGAAATCGCGCTCGTCGTGGCCGGGCACTGCCATCACCGCACCGGTGCCGTAGCCCATCAGCACGAAGTTGGCCACCCAGATCGGCACCTGCTCGCCGGTGACCGGGTGCACGGCCTTCAGGCCGGTGTCCATGCCGCGCTTTTCCTGCGTTTCCAGCTCGGCCTCGGACACGCCGCCCTTCTTCAATTCGTCGAGGAAGGCGGCCAGCGCCGGGTTGCCCTGCGCGGCCTTCAGCGCCAGCGGGTGTTCGCCGGCGATCGAGACGAAGCTCACGCCCATCACCGTGTCCGGGCGGGTGGTGAACACGCGCAGCGGCTCCAGCGGCGCACCGCCGGCATCGACCACGTCGAACTGGATCTCCAAACCCTCGGAGCGGCCGATCCAGTTGCGCTGCATGGTCTTGACCGATTCCGGCCAGCCGTCCAGCGCATCCAGCCCGTCCAGCAGTTCCTGCGCGTAATCGGTGATGCGCAGGAACCACTGCGGGATCTCGCGCTTTTCCACCAGCGCGCCCGAGCGCCAGCCACGGCCGTCGATCACCTGCTCGTTGGCCAGCACGGTCTGGTCCACCGGGTCCCAGTTCACCACCGCGTTGCGGCGGTAGGCGATGCCCTTGCGCAGCAGCCGGGTGAACATGCGCTGCTCGTGCACGTAGTACTCCGGCGTGCAGGTGGCGAACTCGCGCGACCAGTCGATCGCGTAACCCAGCGACTTGAGCTGGCTGCGCATGTGCTCGATGTTCTTGTAGGTCCACTGTGCCGGCGGCACCTTGTGCTTGATCGCCGCGTTCTCCGCCGGCAGGCCGAAGGCATCCCAGCCCATCGGCTGCAGCACGTTGTGGCCGGTCATGCGCTTGTAGCGGCTGATCACGTCGCCGATGGTGTAGTTGCGCACGTGGCCCATGTGCAGCGCGCCGGACGGATACGGCAGCATCGACAGGCAGTAATACTTGGGCTTGGCCGAGTCTTCCTTGACCTCGAAGGCGTGATGGGCCTCCCAATAGGACTGGGCGGCGGATTCGACCTGCTTCGGGTCGTAGCTGAGGGGCTCGGTGGCGGACATGGACGCGGGGGACGGCTGAAAACCGCAAATGCTACCGCAGCCGGGCCGGCGCTGCCCGGAAAGCCCGGCCCGGATGGCGCCGCCTGTCGACTTGCATCCGCCGGCTCTGCCACCATTTGATTGATTCCCCTTCCGCTGCCGAGCCCTCCGATGTCCGATCTGCCGCACGTCTTCGATGTCACCACCGATGCCTTCGAGGCCGATGTCCTGCAGAAATCGATGCAGGTACCGGTGCTGATCGACTTCTGGGCCACCTGGTGCGGGCCGTGCAAGACACTGGGGCCGATCCTGGAAAAGCTGGCCGGCGAATACAACGGCGCGTTCGAGCTGGCCCGGGTGGACGTGGACAAGGAGCAGGAAATCGCCGCCGCGTTCCAGATCCGTTCGGTGCCCACCGTGTTTCTGGTCAAGGGCGGACAGATTGCCGACGGCTTCCCCGGCGCGTTGCCGGAAGGCCAGCTGCGCGAATTCCTCAAGCAGCACGGCATCGAACGGGCCGCCGCGCCGGTCGAGGCCGAGGCCGTGGACGAAGCCCCGCTCGACCCGCAGGCCGAGGTCGCGCGCCTGCGCGATGCGATTGCCGCCGAACCGGACAAGGACGAGCTGAAGCTCGACCTCGCGCTGGCGCTGCTGAAAACCGGCGCAACCACCGAGGCCGAAGCCCTCATCGAGGCGCTGCCGGCCAACCTCGCCACCGACGACCGCACCGTGCACGCCAAGGCCCGGCTGGGCTTTGCCGCCGTGCTGAAGGACGCCCCGGCCATCGAGGCATTGCAAGCCGCCATTACGGCCGACCCGGCCGATCTGCACGCCCGCCACCTGCTCGGCGTGCGCCTGCTGCTGGATGGCGACGACGAGGCCGCGCTGGAACAGTTCATCGAAATGCTGCGCATCGACCGCGGTTTCGAGAACGGACTGCCGCGCACGGCGCTGATCGATGCGTTCCGGGTGGTGGAAGACGAGGATCTGGTCGGCAAGTACCGCCGCAGGATGTCCTCGCTGCTGTTCTGACCCGCAGCCGGTTCGCGGGGCAAGACGTCATCACGACGATCGTGCCCCGCACCGCCAGCGCCGTGATGCGGCCTTCGGGCCATCACGCCAACCATACGCAAGCGAATGGCAAACTCCGTTTTTGTTCGCTTTCGCCACGCCACGCCACGCCACGCAACCACGATGAAGGCATCCGTTTTCCGTTTCGGCCTCAACGTCTGGCCGCCGTTCCTGTTCACCGGCATCCACGTCGACGCGCTGTCGGCCGACTACCGGCACGCCCGGGTGGAAATGCGCCTGCGCTTCTGGAACCGCAACTACGTGGGCACGCATTTCGGCGGCAGCCTGTTCGCGATGACCGACCCGTTCTGGATGCTGCTGGTGCTGCACCAGCTCGGCCGGGACCATTTCGTGTGGGACAAGTCGGCCGAAATCGAATTCGTCAAACCCGGCCGCGGCACCGTGTGGACCCGCTTCGACCTGGACGACGCCACGCTGGCCGGGCTGCGCCAGACCGCTGCCGGCGGCGACAAGGTGCTGCACTGGTTCGAGAACGAAATCCTTGATGCGCAGGGTGAGGTCGTCGCCCGCGTGCGCAAGCAGATCTACGTGCGGCTCAAGCCGGACCGGCGGGCCGCCGGCTGACGACGCGGCCCCG
>DMID01000002.1:0-2463 GCA_003449195.1 Lysobacteraceae bacterium
TGCTGTATTCGCTGGAAGGCGCGCTGCTGGGCTGCCACTGGCAGCACGTGCCGCCGGACCGGCGCGACCGCTTGAAGGCCGAGGCCAAGGCCGCCACCGCGCTGTTGCCCGGCCAGCGCGGGCGCCCCGCCGCGGCACCGGTGACGACCACGCGCCATGCCGCGGACGATGCCGGCATGGATGGCACAGCCGTCGCCGACCCGTCATCCCCCGACGAAGACTGAGCCGGCGCAGCCCGGCCGCATCCCGTACAATCGCCGCCGCTTCGAGGTGACCTGCCATCGGTTGGCTGGTTTGAACGGGAAGCCGGTGCATCGATGCCGCCTGCCAGGGCGCGCGACCAGTCCGGCGCTGCCCCCGCAACGGTAGGCGGAACCGTGCCGCGACAACGGCCACTGTGCATCCCATCGCACGGGAAGGCGTCGCGGCCGGGCATGCATCGCATGCCCTTCCGCAAGCCCGGATACCGGCCCGGAGTTCCCCTGGTTGCGATGCGGAGGGCGTCGCGGCGCGATCGTGCGCGGCCTTCCTTCCGCGTGCACCGCGTCTGCTCCTCCGTCGCGTGGCCGGTTTTCCCGCTTCCGATGGAGTCCGCAATGTCCCGCTTTTCCCCCTTGTCCCGTCACCCGCTGAGTCTGGCCGTCGGCCTGTGTGCCGCCAGTGCAGCCCTGCCCGCGCTGGCCGATGCGCCAACCGACCTCGACCCGCTGCTGGTCACCGCCACGCGCACCGAAATCCCGCTGTCCGACAGCCTTGCCCCGGCGCAGGTGATCGAGCGCGAGGACATCGAACGCAGCCAGGCCGTCTCGCTGATGGACCTGCTGCGCGGCCGGGCCGGCGTGGACATCGTCAACCAGGGCGGCTTGGGCAAGGTCAGCTCGATCTTCATGCGCGGCACCGGTTCCAGTTCGGTGCTGGTGATGGTGGACGGCGTGCGCATCGGCTCGGCCACCAGCGGCATGGCGGCCATCCAGGATATTCCGGTCGCGCAGATCGACCACATCGAGATCGTGCGCGGCAGCGCATCGGCGCTGTACGGTGCCGATGCGGTCGGCGGCGTGATCCAGATCTTCACCCGCAAGGCCGGCACCGGCCTGAGCCAGAACCTGAGCATCGGCGGCGGCAGCCACGGCCTGCGTCAGGCCAGTGCGGGCTTTTCCAACCGCGGCCAACGCGGCTGGGTGTCCGTGCAGGGCGCGTGGCAGGACAGCGACGGCATCAACGCCTGCCGCGGCACCGCCGCCGGCTGGGGCGCTGGCTGCTACGTGGACGAGCCGGACCGCGACGGCTATCGCAACACTTCGGTCAGCGCACGCGCCGGTTACGCACTGACCGACACGCTGAACATCGAGGGCCAGGCGCTCGACGCCGCTTCGCGCAACTGGTACGACGGCAGCGTGTACGGCGGCAACCTGTCCGACAACCGCCAGCAGGTGTTCGGCGGCAGCCTCGGCTGGCACCCGAACGATGCCATCGCCGTCACCGCGCGCGTGGGCCGCAACAACGACGATGCCGACGTGTATTGGGACGCCAGCCACGACGTCAGCCAGCGCGTGCCGGTAGCCGTCTACGACACCCGCCGCGACACCGCCTCGCTGCAGGGCGATTTCACCCTCGCCGCCGGCCAGCAGCTCAGCGCCGGCGTGGACTGGCAGCGCGACAAGCTCGGCTCCACCACCGCCTTCGACGAAACCAGCCGCCGCAACACCGGCGTGTTCGCACAATACCTGGGCACGTTCGGCGCGCACCACCTGCAGGCCAGCGCGCGTGACGACGACAACGAGCAATTCGGCCACCACGCCACCGGCACGCTGGGCTACGGCTTCGATTTCGGCACCGGCCTGAAGCTGACGGCAAGCTATGGCACCGGCTTCCGCGCGCCGACCTTCAACGACCTGTACTACCCGGGCTACAGCAACCCGTATCTGAAGCCCGAAAAGTCGCGCAGCGCCAACCTCGGCCTCGCCCAGTACGGCAAGGACTGGACCTGGAGCGTCAATGCCTACCAGACGCGCATCGAGGACATGATCGGCTACGACGGCGCCTACAACCTGGTCAACATCGACAAGGCGCGCATCCGCGGCGCGGAAGCCACCGGCACGCTGCTGCTGGCCGGTTTCGACGTGTCCGCGCAACTCAGCTGGACCGATGCCCGCAACGACAGCGCGGGTGCCAACCACGACAACTGGCTGGCCCGGCGCGCGCGCCTGGGCGGCCGTCTCGACGTGGACCGCGGCTTCGGCCCGCTGCGCGTGGGCATCAGCGCCTACGGCAACGGCTCGCGTTACGACAATGCGGCCAACACCGTGCAGCTGGCCGGTTACGGCACGCTGGACCTGCGCGCCGAATACGCCATCAGCGCCGACTGGAGCGTGCAGGCCCGCGCGAGCAACGTGTTCGACAAGCGCTACGAAACCGTGGCCTGGTACAACCAGCCCGGTCGCGAGTACCAGCTGACCCTGC
>DMID01000002.1:2549-5200 GCA_003449195.1 Lysobacteraceae bacterium
CTGCGCTCCGCGCCCGCCTCGCGCTGAACGGCACGCGGCACCTGAGACGCGAAAGGCCCGCCGTCATGCCGATGGCGGGCCTTTCCGTTTTCAGGGGCGTCATGCGATCAGCGCGCGGCTTCGCCTGCCGGAACCGCCATGGCGGCAAAACGCCGCATGACGATCGGCAACGAGGCCCCCAGTGTTTCCCCATGGGACAAGCCAGGCAAGCGGCGCAGGTCCGCCTGGCTGCCCGCTGCCGCCAAGCGGGCCACCAGTGCTGGGGCGGCATCCAGTGGCGCCTTCGCGCGCTCCCTGCGGACGGCGGCAATCTGCTCGGGCGTGCGCCCGGGCGGCCCCTTGCCACCCGCAGCCTCGCCCTCACCGGTGAGCAGCCAGACATGCGGCGCATGCCCGGGAATCCGGCGATGGCCTTCCTCTTCGAACAGGTAGCCTTGCCCCCACCACAACGACGGGTCCGCAGCCGCGTAGACGGAAAACGCATCGGGCCGCGCAAACAGCGCATGCAGCGCGAACAGGCCGCCGAACGAGTGCCCCCACAAGGCCTGACGCGTCGCATCCAGCGGCACGCACGCAGCCACCGCCGTGCGCATCGGCCCGATCAGCAGATCGAGAAAAGCATCGGCCCCGCCCTCGCGGCGGCCACCGAGCGTTTCCGGCGGCGCCGGGTCGGCCGATGCCGGCAAGGCCGGCGTGTAGTCGAACGCGCGGGCATCGGCATCGATGCGCAGGTCGTTGTCGTAGGCCACGTACACCAGTACCGGCGGATGCGGTGCTTTCCCGATCTCGGCCAACAGCGCCGCCGGGGTTTCCATCAAGGCCGCATTGCCGTCGAGCATCCACATGGCCGGATAGCCCGCCGCGAGCGCCGGCGCCCGCGGCACTGCCAGCCAAAGCCGGTAATGCCGCTGGCCGTCGGCCGATGCCAGGCGCAACGTCTCGAACCGGTAACCAGGCACGCCGGTATCGGCCACGGTGACGCCGATCCTGCGGCTCAGGTCGGGCTGGGCCATGGCCGCCGGGGCAAGCGCGGCAAGCAGGCACAACGCGGAAGCAAACAAGCGCGCCACCGGCTCAGAACCCGACATTGAGCGAGACGAAGTACGCACGCCCCGGCTCGTTGTAGGTGTCCGCGCCGGCGGCACCGGCCGTGTTGCTGGTGCCCTCGCGGAACAGGCGCTTGTCCAGCAAGTTGTTGACGCCGAAGCCCAGACTGATCTTCGGTGCGATGCGGTAACGCGCGCTTGCACCCCAGATGTCGTAGGCGCCGCGCGTGTCGCGCGGAATGGCGCCGCCGGACGTGCTCGATTGCGTGGCCGACTCCTGCTTGCCGTAGAACGTGCCGGTCAACAGGAACGACCACTGCTCGAGCGGCTGCCAGTCAAGCATGGTGTTGACGGTGTACTTCGGGATCACCGACAAGGGCTGGTCGGTGGTCTTGTCCTTGTTTTCCACCATGTAGGTGACGTTGGTGTTCCACTTCAGCACCCGGCCCTGCTCGCCCAGCAGCGGCATGGCCAGGTTGCCCTCCACGCCCTGCACGATGGCCTTGGGCGCATTGGTCCACTGGAACACCTGGCCCTTGCCGTCGGCGGTCAGGCCGACCGGCGTCATCCCGGCCACGATCTTGTTCTCGTAGTCGTTGTGGAAGTAGGTCAGCGAGGCGTGGTAGCCGTTCTGCGGCGCCCACTCGATGCCGAGCTCCTTGTTGAGGCTGGTCTCCGGGTCCAGCTTCGCATTGCCCTGGATGTAGCAGCCCGAGCCCAGGCTCGGGTACAGCACCGGGCAGCCGTTGCCACGCGTGTAGTACAGGTAGTTGTCGTTGGACTGGTACAGGTTGGGCGCCTTGAACGCGCGCGCCACGCCGCCCTTCAGCAACCAGTCCCCGGCCAGCTTGAACTGGGCGTTGAGGCTGGGGCTGGCTTTGTTGCCGAACTGGTCGTGGTGATCCAGGCGCAGGCCCGGCGTCAGGATCAGGCGTTCGCCGAGGTAAAGGTTGTCTTCCACGAACACCGCGCTCAGCGTGGCATCGGCCTTGCCGCTGCGTGTGCCGCCGGCAATGCCGCCCCAGCCGCCGCCGGACGTGCTGGATTGCGACATCGAATACGGATCGTCCAGCCGGCTCTTGCGATGTTCGAAACCGGCCGTGATCACCTGTTCGCCCCAGCCCTGCAGCGGGATGTTGATTTCACCGTCGAAGTTCGTGTTTTTCAGCCGCGAGGTGGAGCGCGCCAGCGTCGCGGCAATGGAACCTTCCGGGCCGCCGGCAAGCCCTTCGTTGAGCCGCGTGTTGTCGGTGTCCTCGAACGAAGCCGTCACCCGCGAAGTGCCGAAGCGCCACTGCCCGCGATGCGTCAACGCGAACGAACGGCGGATCATCACGTTGGTTTCCGCGCCCTTGTCGGCCAGCGCCGTCAAGTCCGCGCCGGCGGTGCCGGTGGAACTGACCGCGCGGTCGCCGGCATAGATGTTGCCCTGGCGGCTCACGCCGGCTTCCAGTTCGACCACCTGCCCGGCCACCGGGTCCCAGCGCAGCAGCGCGTCGATGTCCTTGTTGCGCACGCCTTCGCGCCCGGCCGGCGGCACCGCGCTGGCGCTGTCGGCATAGGCGCGGTTGAGGTCGAGCGAATCGGCGTCGGTCTTGTTGAGAT
>DMID01000039.1 GCA_003449195.1 Lysobacteraceae bacterium
AGCGCCACCGGCAGCGCGCCGTGACCCAGCAACGCGGCCACCGCGCCGGCCAGCGCCAGCAAGGCATGGGTGCGCAAGCCGGCGATGGCAAGCGGGCCGTCGGCATGCGCGCGTTCGCGCACCAGCCCGATCAGCAGGCCCAGCCCGAGCGCGGAGGACAGCGACAGCCACACGGCGGGGCCGGGCATGGGCAAGGCGGACGAAAGCAGGCTGGTCGGAAGCAGGGCGGGCATGGTCGGCGGCATCGCGGTGCAAACGCTTGCAGCATAGCCGCAGCTTGCAACGCCGCCTTGCGCACGGACAATGCATGCACTCCCGCCACCACGCCACGCCATGTCCAACGCCACGATTTCGCTGACCCGCTTCCTGATCGAAGAACAGCAGGCCGGCCGCATCAATGCCGAACTGCGCCAGCTCGTCACCATCGTCTCCCGCGCCTGCACCAGCATCGCCATCGCCGTGGGCAAGGGCGCGCTCGGCGGCGTGCTCGGCGAGGCGGGCACCGGCAACATCCAGGGCGAAGCGCAGAAGAAGCTGGACGTCATCAGCAACGAGATCCTGCTGGAAGCCAACGCCTGGGGCGGCCACCTGGCCGCCAGCGCCTCCGAGGAAATGGACCACTGCCAGCCGGTGCCGGCGCAATACCCGCGCGGCGATTTCCTGCTGCTGTTCGACCCGCTGGACGGCAGCTCCAACATCGACGTCAACGTCTCGGTGGGCACCATCTTCTCGGTGCTGCGCGCCCCGGCCGGTGCTGCCGACATCGCCGACGAACACTTCCTGCAGCCGGGCACCGAGCAGGTGGCCGCCGGCTACTGCATCTACGGCCCCAGCACCATGCTGGTGCTGACCGTCGGCCACGGCACCCACGCCTTCACCCTGGACCGCGAGACCGGCAGCTTCCTGCTGACCACGCGCGGCATGCAGGTGCCGGCGGACACCAGGGAGTTCGCCATCAACATGTCCAACCAGCGCCATTGGGAAGCGCCGATGCAGACCTATGTGGCCGACCTGCTGGCCGGCAAGGAAGGCACGCGCGGCAAGGACTTCAACATGCGCTGGATTGCCAGCATGGTGGCCGACGTGCACCGCATCCTCACCCGCGGCGGCATCTTCATCTACCCGTGGGACAAGAAGGACCCGTCCAAGCCCGGCAAGCTGCGCCTGATGTACGAAGCCAACCCGATGAGCCTGCTGATCGAACAGGCCGGCGGCGCCGCCACCAACGGCCGCAGCCGCATCCTCGACATCGCCCCCACCGGCCTGCACCAGCGCGTGCCGGTGTTCCTTGGCTCGAAGAACGAAGTGGCCGAGGCCACGCGGTACCACGTGGAGCACGACAAGGCAGTGGGGTGAGGGAGAGCGGGGTCGGGTTCAAGCTTGGGCAGCTTAATTGCCGGGAAGTGAGCCCGACCTCGTACTTTAATTTAGTGTTCTAGCTCCAATGCGCGTCTTTCTTTTCTTGCAATTTCATCCGTGTCCAGATACCAGATTGCATTTTCCGTTGTCTCATCCCATGGCTTTTGCGTCACAAGGTAGCCAAGAGCGAAAGCTGGGACGATTCCGGGCATTGCATACCAATTGTTATCTGAATATCCGTCATCATCAATGCTTCCGTCTTCATAAACGGTCCAAACGCGATTTATCGGAAAAACGGAAACTTCTTGATGCGACCACAGCTCTCCATTGGGCTTGCCGGTAGCACCCCAGACGTCATCAAATTCGCTCTCGCTGATGTATTGATGCTGGTTCATTACACAAGCTTCAACATATTGTTACGGTGCCGTGCGATGAATTCCGGCTCCGGGATGAATCGCTCTGGCAGCGTAATTTTGGTGTCGTCCAGCCTCCAAAAAATATCTTGCAGGAATTTGTCTCTGGCTTCGCGAAGCTGCTTGGACAAGATGACACGATGATCGTCCGTCAGCGAAAAAAGATAATTGTCGAAAGCCTTGTCGTGGATGGTTGAGAGGCAAAGCCCATTGGCGGGATTGAGCCGAATCGAAGCGTCTTCCTTCCACGCCACGATATGGCTGGCGACGAGGAAACGAGTATCGCTTACGCCTGAAACACAGCATTTACCGCCGTAGCTGCTAAGCACAGAACGGCGAAAAAATGATTGTTTCACTCGCTGTTTGACCAAGGCAATGCGCGTTTCACCCGTGAAATCGATGTCGGGAAGTTCGTCGTTTTGCTGTGTGTGTGGAACTTTGGCTTCGTGCAGCAAGAAAGTTTGCAATGCTTCTGCTTGTTCGACCAAACCATCCCAATTGGTGTGGAACTCGTCCCAAATTTCCCTATCCAGTGCAGAGGCGTTGCTCAACCCCGCCCTCCCACTTTCACGGATTGCTGGGTCGATGCTGGCGATATTCACGCATTTCATGGCGAGTGCACTCGGCGTGCGCCCAATCAATGCCGCCAATTCGATAATTTTCTTGTTTTTGGCGTGTAGCTGACCGAACGGCGTTTGGCAGTAAAAGTAAAACGCGAGAATCGTCTGCTCGCGCGTCCAATTTCCGTTTGAGCTGAATGCTCCTTCATGCGGCCTAGCTACTCTGCCCATGGTCTCTGGTCCGTCTTGAATGGCTTTCCCTTCATGTACTTTGCAACGGCCAACAGCCATGGCACAACTGTTGAAGTATCAGGGCCAGGTCCTGTTAGCAACGCCACCTCGCGTGGCAATGGCACCGTCTTTAGGGAGGTACGACGGCTCCGGTCGCGAAGGCATGACATAGGTGGAGCCGCCTTCTGCTGACGGTTTCAATCGCACCTATTGCGCGCCTTTCGGTTTCACCTAAAACCTTGATCGGGCTGGATTTGCAGGCCATCCGGCGGTCATCGCCGGCCATTGCGCGGACAGCTTCCGGACACGCTTGTTTTTGCCTTGCGGCGCCGCAGCAACTGTGATCTAGTCGGAAGTCCGGTGGCACTTTCCAGCGCGCTGCGAGACGCGGGCGCGGTGCCGCCCCGATTGGATTCGAGGCACTCCAGATGGCCCCCAGCAGCCGCCCCGGGCTCTACGACCCGAACGACGAACGCGATGCCTGCGGTTTCGGCATGATCGCCCAGCTCGACGATCAACCGTCCCGCGCCATCGTCGATACCGCCATTGCCGCGCTGTCGCGCATGACCCACCGTGGCGGCGTGGCCGCCGACGGCCTGACCGGCGACGGCTGCGGCCTGCTG
>DMID01000230.1:0-2300 GCA_003449195.1 Lysobacteraceae bacterium
CGTCCGCCGCGCCTGCCATGCGCCGCCGCATGCGGTCCGGCCGTGCCTGCAGCTGATCGTGAAAGGGCTCCGACCGCGCCGCGGCGCGGTCGAACGCCATGGCCGCCACCGGCAGCACCGTCATCGCTTCAGCTCCGTCGGCTGCTCCAGCTGGTACAGCGCGTCCTGCACGTCATCGAGTCTGGCCACCAGCAATGCCTGCGCGTCGCGCACGCCGCGGTTGTACCAGTACGCACCCAGCTCCTCGCCGATGAAATCGAGCAGGAATTCGGCATCGAACTGGCCGATCGGCTGGCGCAGTTCCTCGTTGAAATACCGCTGCAGGCGCCGCACCAGCAGCGCCTTCTCGTCCTTGTCGAAGCCGATCTTTTCCATGCCTCAGCGCCCCTGCCGGCGGCTCATGAAGGCCAGCCGTTCCAGCAGTTGCAGGTCCTGTTCGTTCTTGAGCAGCGCGCCGGCCAGCGGCGGCAGCATCTTCGCCGGGTCCGCCGTGGCGAGCTGGCGCGCGGCCAGCTGGTCGGCCATCAGCAGGCGCAGCCAGTCGATCAGTTCGGAGGTGGACGGCTTCTTCTTCAGCCCCGGCACGTCGCGCAATTCGAAGAACCCGCGCAGCGCGTTGGCCACCAGCGTGCGGTCGATGTCGGGGAAATGCACGTCGACGATGCGGCGCAGCGTGGCTTCGTCGGGGAAGGCGATCCAGTGGAAGAAGCAGCGGCGCAGGAAGGCGTCCGGCAGCTCCTTCTCGTTGTTGGAGGTGATGACGATGATCGGGCGCTGCGCAGCTGTCACCGTCTGCCCGGTCTCGTGCACGTCGAAGGCCATGCGATCGAGTTCATGCAGCAGGTCGTTGGGGAACTCGATGTCGGCCTTGTCGATCTCGTCGATCAACAGCACCGCGCGGCGCCCGCTCTCGAAGGCCTCCCACAGCTTGCCCTTGCGGATGTAATGGGCCACGTCCTGCACGCGCGGGTCGCCGAGCTGCGAATCGCGCAGGCGGCTGACCGCGTCGTACTCGTACAGGCCGTGCTGGGCCTTGGTGGTGGACTTGACGTGCCAGGTGATCAGCGGCGCATCGAGCGCGGCGGCCATTTCCTCGGCCAGCAGGGTCTTGCCGGTGCCGGGCTCGCCCTTGATCAGCAGCGGGCGCTGCAATGCGATGGCGGCGTTGACCGCCTGCATCAGGTCGTCGGTGGCGACGTAGCGGGAAGTGCCTTGGAATTTCATCGGGGCGGCGAAGCGGGGAGATGCGCCAGCGTAGCAGCCCGCTTGCGCGGCGATGGCGTGCGCCGGCCCGGACAGTGGCTGTCGGGGCCGGGCGCTCGGCAACTCAAGCCGTCGTTTCGGTCGCCTTGGCGGCGCTGAACTCGTCGAACGCCTTGCCGGCGTGCGCGGCATACATCAGCGACGGGCCGCCGCCCATGTACACGGCCACGCCGAGCATCTCGCGGAACTCCTCCGGCGTTGCGCCCAGGCGCACCAGGGCCTGCGCGTGGAAGCCCAAGCAATCGTCGCAGCGCGACGCCACGCCGATGGCCATGGCAATCAGCTCCTTGGTCTTGGCATCCAGCGCGCCGGGGGCCAGCGCGGCCTTGCTCAACGCGCCGAAGCCCTGCATCACGTCGGGCAGCTTGGCCCGCAGCGGGGCGAGGTTGCGCGAAGTCTCGCGGGTGAGGGCGGTGTAGTCGGGGATGCTCATGCTCATGTTCGGTGTCCTGTCGGGATTATCGGTCAGCCCGATAATTCATTTAAATCTAATTTAGATATATTCAATTTACAAGTGCGCCGTGCACTCTTCCTGCGCGGCGCCCCCACACTTCCGGGGCCGCCCCATGCCTTGCCAGAGCATCGATGTCGCCCATGCCATGCCGCCCGCCTGATCGCCGGGAGCACATCGCGAGTGGACGCATGCCAAGCCGATGAACACGTCCGCAAGCACATCGCCGATGCCTGCCCGTGCCCGCCGTCGCAGTTGGCCACCGGTACGTTGCCGAGATGGCCAGGCACCCGGCCGTGCTGTTCCATTGCCGACCGGGCATGCGCACACGCGCCAATGCCCTGTCCGCACGGATGCCGGCCGACACGTCGGCCTATCTGCTCGATGGCGGGCTGGATGCCCGGAAACGCGCCGGCCAACCCACGCATCGTCGATGTCGCCCGGCCGCTGGACCTGATGCGCCGGGTGCGGATCACCGCCGGTTCGCCGGTACTGGCCGGCGTCCGGCTCGGCCTACCGGTTTCGCCATGGTGGCCGCTGTTGCCCGGCGGCCTCGGCCTCGGCATGGCAGGCATCACCGGCTTCT
>DMID01000230.1:2360-2794 GCA_003449195.1 Lysobacteraceae bacterium
CAGGCATCACCGGCTTCTGCGGCATGGCCCGCTTGCTGCGAGTTGCCGTGGAGCCGCGCATTGCGCGGGTGATGCGCCATGCTGCATGCGTTGCATGCTTGGCCGCAGGCCGCGTTGCCGTGACAATGCCGGCATGGCCGCCGTACATCCGCTTCCCGAAGGCTTGTGCGAAGGCGACTTCGCCGGCCTGCCCGCCTGGTTGATCGACACTCCGCTGGCGCGCGCGGCAATCAGCCGCTTCGGCGGGCAATTGCTGTCCTTCGCGCCGGCCGGTCACGACGAATTGCTCTGGCTCTCGCCCGCGCTCAAGCCGCTGCCGGCGCCGGTACGCGGCGGCGTGCCGCTGTGCTGGCCGTGGTTCGGCCGCGAAGGCGGGCCGGCCGACGGCCCGGCGCACGGCCATGCGCGCACCGCACCTTGGCAGCTGGCCGAGG
>DMID01000235.1:0-8265 GCA_003449195.1 Lysobacteraceae bacterium
CGCCACGTCGGCGGCATGTTCGTCGGAGGCGACCAGCCGCAGGTTGAGGAAATCGAAGGCTGCGCGAAAACGCGGATGCGCCAGCATGCGGAACACGCGCTTGCGCTGCCGCGTGCCGAAGCGCGATTGCAACAGCCAGATTTCCTGCATCGGCAGCGAAAACCGGCGCGGCAAGGCCACGGTGGACAGCTGACGCAGAGTCACCTGATCGGCCGCACGCCGCTGGGCTTCCTCCACCTGCATGCCACGTGCCTGCAGGCCCATCAGGGCGCGGCAGTAGGCCGGCCACAGCAACAGCGCGAACAGGAACGCCGGCGATACCGGCTCGTCGTTGGCCACGCGCTCGTCGGTGCTCTTCAAGCCCGCCACGACGAGCTTGCGCAACACGCCGCTGCGGTTGGACTTCATCGCCGCGGCCGATTCGGGCAGCAGCACGTCGAGCAGGCCATGGCGCTCCAGCCCCTCGAAACTGGCCACGCCGTGGCCGGACAGGAACATCTTGAGGATTTCCTCGAACAACCGCGCCGGCGCCGCTTCGGCCAGCAAGTGCGCAAGCGGCGGGATCGGCGAAGCCGTGGCCGGGTCGATATCGAAACCGAGCTTGGCCGCCAGACGTACTGCGCGCAGCATCCGCACCGGGTCTTCCCGGTAACGCCGCTCCGGATCGCCGATCAGGCGCAGCACGCGCGCCTGCACGTCGCGGAAACCGCCCACGTAGTCGCGGATCGAGAAATCCTCGATCGCGTAATAGAGTGCGTTGGCGGTGAAATCCCGACGCACCGCGTCGTCCTCGATGCTGCCGTAGACGTTGTCGCGGACCAGCCGGCCGTTGTCGAGCTCGCGATCGCCGCTGCCGTCGTCGCTGTTGGCGCGGAAGGTGGCCACCTCGATGATCTCGTGGCCGAACACCACGTGCGCCAGACGGAAGCGCCGGCCGATCAGCCGGCAATTGCGGAACAGCGCCCGCACCTCCTCCGGCGTGGCGCTGGTGGCCACGTCGAAATCCTTGGGCGGCTGCCCGACCAACAGGTCGCGGACGGCACCGCCGACCAGGCAGGACTCGAAGCCTGCTTCGCGCAGCCGGTACAGCACGCGCAGCGCGTTCGGGCTGATGTCCTTGCGGGAAATCGTGTGCTGCTCGCGCGGGATGACTTGCAGCGCGGGCGTCGGGGTTTCTTGCGTTTCGATGATGGCGTTTCCGTGTTCGGGCCAGATGCGGCGCCGGGCTTGCCGACCGGGTTCAAGCTCCATATACTAGCGCGCCTCGCAACGTTGCAGCGACACCAACGCTCCCTTCGTCTAGTGGTCTAGGACGTGGCCCTCTCAAGGCTAAAACAGGGGTTCGAGTCCCCTAGGGAGCGCCACCTGCAACCTGCGATGATCGCAAAAGCCCCGCAAACGCGGGGTTTTTCGTTTGTGCGCCACACATCGCAGTTGCGATTCCAGCGGCGCGCATCGGCCTCTCTCGCCGCCGGCAGGCACTAGAATGCCCCGGCCCATCGCCGGAATCCGTCATGCCTTTCGTCGTCACCGAAAACTGCATCAAGTGCAAATACACCGACTGCGTGGAAGTCTGCCCGGTGGATTGCTTCCACGCCGGCCCGAACTTCCTCGTGATCGATCCGGACGAATGCATCGACTGCACGCTGTGCGAGCCGGAATGCCCGGCCAACGCGATCTACCCGGAAGACGACGTCCCCGCCGGACAGGAGGGCTTCGTCGCGCTGAATGCCGAACTGGCCAGGTCCTGGCCGGTGCTGACCACGCGCCAGGATCCCCTGCCGGATGCCGCCGAATGGGACGGCAAACCCGGCAAGCTGCCGCTGCTCCAGCGCTGAAGGCCGCCAGAGGCGATCTCCGGCAAGCCGACACGAAAACGGGCGCCGATGGCGCCCGTTTCTGCATCCGGCCATCAAGCCGGACGTCAGTTCGCGGCCAGCTTGGCCTTGAGTTCGGCGATCAGGCGCTTCGGCGCCGGCCCCGTCGCGGCGACACCGCGTGCGTCCACTGTCGATACGAAGGAGCCCGCATCGCTGGACGCCACCCGCACCAGGAATTTCTCGCCCGCGAACGTGACATCGTAGGCACCCAGCAGCTTGGCGCGACTGTCGATGGCGACGCCATCCACCGCTTCCAGCGCCGTGCCGACCTTGTCGAACACCTCGTCCTTGCCGCCGGCCACGGCAAAACCATTGGCTTGCGCGGCTGCCGCCTGCCCGCGGCTCTGCGAGGCCAGCGCGGGCACCTGCATCGCGCCGGCAGTATCGGGCTGGGTCAAGCCCGGCGGCACTTCCAGCGGGCGCATCTCCGGGCTCAAGGCGTAATCGCCCTTCGGCCCCTTTTTGTGGAACCAGCTGCAGCCCGTGGCCGTGCCGGCGATGACGACCGCGGCCAGCGCCAGTGTCAAGGCGCGCGTCGTTGAAACGTGTGAACGCATGGAACTTCTCCTGTGGTGTTCAGGCCGCGCGGGGTTCGCGGGCGGATTGCAGTTCGAGGGTACGCGCAGCGACGGCAAGCTCGTCGGCGAGTGCGTGATGGGCTTGAGACAGCGGCAACAGCGGCAAGCGCAGGCCGTGCCCGATGCCTCCACGCTGCAGCAAGGCCTTGACCGGAACCGGATTGGGCTCGAGGCCGAAGAATTCGATGAACGGCAGCAGCCGCGCCTGCCAGGCTTCGGCAGCATGGCGGTCGCCGGCACGCGCCGCGTCGCACAAAGCACCGAATGCCTGCGGCAGCACGTTGGAACCGACCGACACCAGGCCATCGGCACCGGCCAGCATGGCTCGCCCGCCCGTGGCATCGTCGCCGGACAGCACCGCGAACGCATCCGTCTTCAGCGGCAGCAAGGCCTGCATCCGCGCCGGATCGGCCTGCGCTTCCTTGATGCCGACGATGCGCGGATGCGCCGCCAGCCGCGCCACCGTTTCCGGCAACAGGTCGCTGCCGGTACGGGCCGGCACGTTGTAGAGCACCACCGGCAGATCGCCGCTTTCGGCCACCTCGGTGTAGTGCGCCAGCATCCCGGCCTGCGTGGGACGCACGTACGGCGGCACCACCACCAAGGCCGNNGGCAGCGCGACGGGTGAGCGCCACGGTCTTGGCGGTGGCCGACAGGCCGGTACCGGCCAGCACGGGGATGCGCCCGTTCACGAAGGTCACGGCCTCGTCCAGCAGGCGGTCGTATTCGGCCTCGTCCAGCGCGGCCGCCTCGCCGGTGGAACCGGCCACGACCACGGCCTGCACGCCAGCATCGAGCTGGCATTGCAGAAGCCGCCGCCATGCGTCGCGGTCGAGCGCGCCGGTGGCGGTGAACGGGGTGGCCAGTGCCGTGATGATGCCGGAAAGACGCAAGGGGCGGATGCTCGCGGGAAGGCGGAAAACGCACGCCGGCAAGCACCCGTGGGCGCGACGGACGGCAAGGGCATGTTACTTGCGGCCGGAAAGCACCGGCAAGTATGCTGGGCGCAGGCCCCGATCCCAGCCGGGGCGCCATTCAGACAGAGCAATGCCGGAAGCCCCTTTGACCGATATCACCTCCCGGCCTTCGCCGACCGAGAACCATCTCCTGATCAACGCCTACACGACGCATCCGGAATCGCCCCTGCTGGCGGTGACCCGCCGGATCGCGGACTCCGGCTGCAATCTCGTCGATGCCCGACTTGCCACCGTGGGCCGCGATGTCTCGGTGACCANNCGGAGTCCCCCCTGCTGTCCGTTACCCGTCGTATCGCCGACAGCGGCTGCAACCTGGTCGATGCCCGCCTGTCCACGGTTGGCCGCGATGTCTCGGTGACCACGCTGGCGACCGGCTCATGGGATTCGGTCGCCAAGCTCGAGGCCATGCTGGCCCGGCTGGAGCGCGACGAAGGCCTGAAACTGGTCTGGTACCGCACCGGCGCCAAGCAGGTGCAGTCGGACCTGCTGCCCTACATCGTCGAAGTGGTGGCCGCCGACAAGCCGGGCATCCTGTTCCAGCTGGCCGACTTCTTCGACCGCCAAGGCATCACCATCGAAAGCCTGCAGAGCACGCGCTACCGCGCGATGCAGACCGGCGCGGAGATGTTCTCGGCACAGATCACCATCGGCGTGCCGGCCAACATGCACATCGCGGCGCTGCGCGACGACTTCCTCGAGTTCTGCGACCACCTCAATCTGGACGCGATCATGGACCCGATGAAGTTCTGAACACGCCGCACGGCAAGGCAGCCGGGCAAGGCCGAGGGAGGAGATGCGATGAACGATGGTGACGCACTCGATCGCACGCTGCTGGAATTGCCGCTGGCGCTGTCCGGCGGCACGACGGCCACGCTGGCCGATTACGCAGGCAAGTGGCTGGTGCTGTACTTCTACCCCAAGGACAGCACGCCGGGCTGCACCACCGAAGGCCTGGATTTCAACGCCCTGCTGCCGCAATTCCGCAAACTCGGCGCCGAAGTGCTGGGCGTCTCCCGCGACTCGGTGAAATCGCACGACAACTTCTGCGCCAGGCAGGGTTTCCGCTTCCCGCTGGTCAGCGACGGCGAAGAGGCCCTGTGCAAGGCCTTCGACGTGATCCACGAAAAGAACATGTACGGCCGCAGCGTGCTCGGCGTGGTGCGCAGCACCTTCCTGATCTCGCCGGACGGCCGCATCGCCGCCAGCTGGCGCAAGGTCAAGGTTCCCGGCCATGCCGAGGCCGTGCTCGAAGCCCTGAAGGCCGCCAGCAGGCAGTGAGCTCCCCGTCCCGCCCCCTCCGCCATCACCCTGCGCCGCAGGCCGTGATGGCTTTGCCCTGCCCCACCACCAGGAACCGCAGATGACCCACGGCAAGCGCCTGTACGTTCTGGACACCAACGTGCTGATGCACGACCCGACCGCGCTGTTCAAGTTCGAGGAGCACGACGTGTTCCTGCCGATGCAGGTGATCGAGGAGCTCGACAACGCCAAGAAGGGCACGTCGGAAGTCAGCCGCAACGCGCGCCAGGCCAGCCGCTTCCTCGACGAACTGATCGAGGGCGTCGGTGCGGAGCAGATCGAATCGGGCATCCCGCTCAGCCACCCGCAGGGCTTGCAGCTGCGCGGCGCGGCCACCGGCCGGCTGTATTTCCAGACCCGTGCGGTCGAGCCCGGGCGCAGCTTCGGCAAGGTGATGCCGGACAACAAGATCCTCGCCGCCGTGCTCGCGCTGGACGAGGATTACCCGGAAAACCCGGTGGTGCTGGTGTCCAAGGACATCAACCTGCGCATCAAGGCCTCGATCAGCGGGCTGACCGCCGAGGACTACGAGAACGACCGCGCGCTGGACGATTTCAGCCTGCTCTACACCGGTGCGGTCGAGCTGCCGGAGGACTTCTGGCAACGCCACAACCAGGACCTGCGTAGCTGGAGCGACAAGGGCCGCACCCATTACGAGATCCGCCTGCAGCCGGACGAGGACTGGCACCCCAACCAGTACCTCTACCTGCCCGGCGAGGACGAGGTGGAGCTGCGCGTGGCCCGGGTGGACCCGAACCGCAATGCCGTGCTGTCGCTGGTCGAGGACTTCCGCGGCGGCCATGCCGTCTGGGGCATCGCCGCGCGCAACCGCGAGCAGAACTTCGCACTCAATGCGCTGATGGACCCGGACATCGACTTCGTCACGCTGCTCGGCACCGCCGGCACCGGCAAGACCCTGATCGCACTGGCTGCCGGCCTGGCGCAGACGATGGACCAGCAGCGCTACCGCGAGATCATCATGACCCGCGCCACGGTCAGCGTCGGCGAGGACATCGGCTTCCTGCCGGGTACCGAGGAAGAAAAGATGACGCCGTGGATGGGCGCGCTGACCGACAACCTGGAAGTGCTGACCCACAATCAGGAAGGCGGTGCCTGGGGGCGCGCGGCCACCAACGACCTGCTGGCCAGCCGCATCAAGATCCGCTCGCTGAATTTCATGCGCGGGCGCACCTTCCTGTCGCGCTACCTGATCCTCGACGAGGCGCAGAACCTCACGCCCAAGCAGATGAAGACGCTGATCACGCGTGCCGGCCCCGGCACGAAGATCGTCTGCCTCGGCAATGTCGAGCAGATCGACACGCCCTACCTCACCGAAACCACGTCCGGCCTCACCTACGCCGTGGACCGCTTCAAGGATTGGCCGCACAGCGCGCACATCACCCTGCGCCGGGGCGAGCGCTCGCGTCTGGCCGATTTCGCTTCGGAAGTGCTGTAGGCACGGCCGTTGCCGTGCAGCCGTGATCCGGCATGACGGCAAATGCACGCCCGCGCTTTTTTGCGCGTGGCGCGCATTTGCCGCACCATGCATGACCACTTCACTCGCTGCAGCTTCGTCATCGCGCATGGGAATCCAATTGCCACGCTGGGTATGGGTCGGCGCCGTCGCGCTGTCCTGCATCGCCGGCATGGTCAATGCAGTGGGCTATCTCGGCTTCGAACATCAGGCCGTCAGCCACATGAGCGGCACCACCACCCAGCTCGGCATCGCACTGGCCGAAGGTGACCTCGTGTCGATCGGCCACTTGTGGGGCGTGCTGATCGCGTTCAGCCTCGGCGCCATGCTCAGCGGCATGATCATCCAGGACAGCACGCTCAAGCTCGGGCGCCGTTACGGCATTGCACTGGCACTGGAATCGCTGTTGCTGCTGGCGGCCATTCCGCTGTTCAAGCAGCAGCAGATATGGGGTGCACTGGTCGCCGCGATGGCGTGCGGCCTGCAAAATGCCATGGCCACCACGTTCAGCGGTGCCGCCATCCGCACCACGCACCTGAGCGGCATGTTCACCGATCTCGGCATCGGCCTGGGCCATCTGCTGCGGGGGATGCCGCTGCAAGTCCGGCGGCTCACCCTGTCGGGGCTGATCATCTCCGGCTTTCTCGCCGGCGGCATCCTCGGCGCCTTGCTGTTCACCCGTTTCCGCTACGACGCGCTGCTGGCGCCGGCCCTGCTCACCGGCGCGACCGGCCTGACCTACATGGCCTACCGGCAATGGGCCATCCGCGACGGCAAGCACACACCGCACTGAAACACGTCCATTGCCGACTCCCGACCGACATATCCGCATGCCCGACCAAAGACCGGTTTCCATCCTGACGATCGCCGGCTCCGATTCCGGCGGCGGTGCCGGCATCCAGGCCGACCTCAAGACCTTCGCCGCGCATCGCGTGCACGGGCTGTCCGCGATTGCCGCATTGACGGCGCAGCACACACGCGGCGTCACCGCGATCCATGCACCGCCCGCGGCATTCCTGCGCACGCAGATCGATGCCTGCTTCGACGATTTCCGCATCGGCGCCGTCAAGCTCGGCATGCTGGCCAGCGCCGACCTGATCGAAGCCGTGACCGATGCGCTCGAACACCACCGCCCGCCGCACGTGGTCGTGGACCCGGTCATGGTAGCCACCAGCGGCGCGAAACTGCTGCAGGATGACGCGCTTGCCGCACTGCGCACCCGCCTGTTGCCGCTGGCCTCGGTGCTGACGCCCAACCTGCCCGAAGCGGAGATCCTGCTCGGCCATCCCATCCACGGCGAGGCCGACATGCCGCAGGCCGTACAGGAGCTGCTGGCCTTGGGCTCACGCGGCGTGCTGCTCAAAGGCGGGCATCTTGAACAGGGTGACAGCGTGATCGACCTGTATGCCGAGCGCGGCGGGGTGGCCACCGGCATCCGCCACCCGCGCTTTGACGTCATCGCCCATGGCACCGGCTGCACGCTCGCCTCTGCGGTTGCCGCCAATCTCGGCCTCGGCCTGCTCCCGCAGGCCGCCTGCGAAGCCGCCTCCCACTACATTCACGAGGCCCTGCGCCGCGGCTACCGACCCGGCCGCAGCGAAGTGCTCGTGCTCGATCATTTCGGCGCGGCGCCGCCGGCATGAACATCCGGGCGTGGTCCGAACCGGTCATCGGCAACGACGGACATCGCTTCGAACTGCTGGCCCGCACGCCGCACTCGCCACGCACCACCCTGCTCTGGCTGCCGGCGCTCGGCGTGTCGGCCAGGCACTATCTTCCGTTTGCCGATGCACTGGCCGAACGCGGCGTGGCCGTGTTCCTGCACGAGTGGCGCGGCAGCGGCAGCAGCCGGCTCCGCCCCTCACGTGAAGCGGACTGGGGTTATCGCGAGTTGCTCGCCGACATCGCCGCCAGCCGCGCCACCATCGATGCCGCCCTGCCCGGTGCCGCACCGCACACGCTGGGCGGGCACAGCCTCGGCGGCCAGCTGGCCTGCTGCCACGCAGCGCTGACCCACCACGCAATCCCCTGCGAAGCATTGTGGCTCGTCGCCAGCG
>DMID01000235.1:8353-8703 GCA_003449195.1 Lysobacteraceae bacterium
GCGTCGGCTTGAGCGACCGCTATCGTGCCGAGGGCCTGGATGCCGACATCGAATCGGCGCTGCACCGGCTGCGGCTGCCCGTGCGCGGCATCACGCTGGCCCGTGACTGGCTGGCGCCGCACGCATCCCTGCGCGGGCTCGTCGCGCACATGCAGCCGGCGTCGGTCATGCTGACCCGCATGGATGCCGCATCGCTGGGCACGCTGGCGGATCATTTCGCATGGATGCGCAACCCAAGCCGCGTTGCCGAGATCCTGACCGGCACATCGTCGCCGGCCGCCTGATCGCGGGTATTGACGCCGGCAGCGGGTTTCCCCATAATTCCGCTCCTCGACAAGGCGCCCGTAGCT
>DMID01000232.1:0-9120 GCA_003449195.1 Lysobacteraceae bacterium
TGTCGCAAGGCCGCGAACTGGCCGCCGCCGCGCCGCGCGCACGCTATCTGGAACTGGCCGGCGAAGACCACCTGAGCCTGCCGCTGCGGCTGGACCGCCTCGGCGGCACCGTCACCGCGTGGTTCGACCACACGCAGGCCAGCGGCACGGCGACCTGTCCGATGCCGGAGCCGCCGCGCGCCTGAGGCACATCCTGTCCGCAGCAAGCAGCAAGCACGTTGCCGCTTGCGAAGCTGCACCCTCTGCCCGGAGCGGTGCCTCATATGGGCTGACCCGGCCGGCTTTCACGGCCCTCTCCGGGCCACGGCTCATGTCGATGCATGCCACACCGCCATCGACGGTGGCCGGCGCTGTCGCGCGCTGCCGAGCCCCCCATGGCACGCCATCCATTGCGCCCCGCCGGCCAGCGTTGGCCATCACGCAGCCGGAGCGTTGCCTTGCCGCCTGCATGAAGGCCGACAAGGCAAGGATCACCGCGCATGCCGGACATGCGGATGTGCCGCCGAACCGGGCAGCCACTGGCTTGGGCAAGAAGGCGACAAAGGAAGGCCTGTCGCAGCCCGGTGGACGAAAAGATCTGCACCGCCCAAGGCGGCCGCGCACGTCGCAATGCAGGCGAAGTGCATCTCCAATCCGTGCGGAACGTCTGCCCGTTTCACCCGCATGCACTGTGCCGGATACTGTGTGCCCCCATCTTGGCGGGACAACGGCAACACACGTCCATCAGGGCAGACCGCCGCTCGGCACCCGCCAGCACCGTCCCCGGCAATCGCCCGCCACCGTGATCCCGCCCCATTGCAACAGAAACCACCGCATGACCAGCACCCAACAACGCGCCGAACTGCAACGCCGAATCTGGCAAATCGCCAACGATGTCCGCGGTGCCGTCGATGGTTGGGACTTCAAGCAATACGTGCTGGGCACGCTGTTCTATCGCTTCATCAGCGAGAACTTCATCGACTACATCACCGGCGGCGACGAAAGCGTGGACTACGCCGCCATGAATGACGGTGACGAGACCATCGCGGCCGCCAAAGACGACGCCATCAAGACCAAGGGCTACTTCATCTACCCCAGCCAGCTCTTCGTCAACGTGGCGGCCAACGCCAACACTAACGAGCGCCTGAACACGGATCTGGCCCATATCTTCAAGGCCATTGAAGCATCCGCCAGTGGCTACCCCTCCGAGCAGGACATCAAGGGCCTGTTCGCCGATTTCGACACCACCAGCAACCGCCTGGGCAACACCGTCAGGGACAAGAACGCCCGCCTGGCCGCCGTGCTCAAGGGCGTGGCGGACCTGGACTTCGGCGGCTTCGATACCAGCCGCATCGACCTGTTCGGCGATGCCTACGAATTCCTCATCTCCAACTACGCCACCAATGCCGGCAAATCAGGTGGCGAGTTCTTCACGCCGCAGCAGGTATCCAAGCTGATTGCCCAACTGGCCATGCACGGCCAGACCAGCATCAACAAGATCTACGACCCGGCCTGCGGCTCGGGCTCGCTGCTGCTGCAGGCCAAAAAACAATTCGACGAGCACCTGATCGAAGACGGCTTCTTCGGGCAAGAAATCAACCACACCACCTACAACCTGGCGCGGATGAACATGTTCTTGCACAACGTCAACTACGACAAATTCGACATCCAGCTGGGCAACACCCTGGAGGAGCCGCACTTTGCCGACGACCGGCCTTTCGACGCCATCGTCTCCAACCCGCCCTATTCGGTGAAGTGGATCGGCAGCGACGACCCCACGCTGATCAACGACGAACGCTTTGCCCCGGCAGGCGTGCTGGCCCCCAAGTCCAAGGCCGACTTTGCCTTTGTGCTGCACGCGCTCAACTACCTCTCGGCCAAGGGGCGGGCGGCCATCGTGTGCTTCCCGGGCATCTTTTACCGGGGTGGGGCCGAGCAGAAGATTCGCCGGTACCTGGTGGACAACAACTACGTGGAGAGCGTGATTTCGCTGGCGCCCAACCTCTTCTTTGGCACCACCATTGCCGTGAACATCCTGGTGCTGTCCAAGCACAAGAAAGACACCGCCACACAGTTCATCGACGCCAGCGGCCTGTTCAAGAAGGGCACCAACAACAACCTGCTGCTGGATGAGCATATCGAACAAATCATGGCCGTGTTCGACAGCAAGGCCAACGTCGATCACTTTGCCAGGTCCGTGCCGTTCGAGCAGGTGGCGGCCAACGACTACAACCTGTCGGTCAGCAGCTATGTCGAAGCCAAAGACAACCGCGAAGTGGTGGACATTGCCCAGCTCAATGCCGAGCTGAAAATCACCGTCGCCAGAATCGAGCAGCTGCGCAAGGATATTGATGCCATCGTCGCGGAGATTGAAGGTGGGGAGTCGGAGGCATGAGCGGTGTGGATTTTTTGGACAAACTGCTGGATGGCGTGGCGGTGGAGTGGAAGCCACTCGAAGAAGTGCTTGCCCGAACCAAAGGCACAAAGATCACTGCGGGTCAGATGAGGGAGCTCCATAAAGAGGGCGCTCCAGTCAAGGTATTTGCCGGCGGAAAGACGATAGCATTTGTAGACTTCGGGGATATTCCAGAAAAGGACGTAAACCGAGAGCCTTCAGTCATTGTCAAGTCGCGCGGCGTAATCGAATTCGAATATTACGACAAGCCGTTCTCACACAAAAATGAGTTGTGGTCTTACAACGCTAGCGGGAAAGCGATAAATATTAAGTATGTTTATTACTTGCTCAAGCTAAACGAACCGCACTTCCAAGGTATCGGTAGCAAAATGCAAATGCCGCAGATTGCAACGCCGGATACTGATAAGTTCGAAATCCCCATTCCCTGCCCAGGCAACCCAAAAAAATCACTTGAAATCCAGGCCGAAATCGTCCGCATTCTGGACGCTTTCACCGAGCTTACCGCCGAGCTTACCGCCGAGCTTACCGCCCGCAAAAAACAATACAACTACTATCGCGACAAGTTGTTGAGTTTTGAGGAAGGTGAGGTGGAGTGGAAGACGCTGGGGGACATTGGCGACGTAAAGATGTGCAAGCGCATCCTCAAGAACGAAACCAAACCCGAAGGAGATGTGCCATTTTATAAAATTGGCACGTTTGGAAAAAAGGCAGACGCCTATATCTCAAGAGATATTTTCGAAGACTACAAAAGAAGATACTCATTCCCCAAGAAAGGTGATGTTCTGATTTCCGCTTCAGGCACTATCGGACGTACCGTCATTTACGATGGAGAGCCCGCTTATTTTCAGGATAGCAATATTGTGTGGCTTGAAAATGATGAGAGTGTCGTGACCAACAAGTACCTGTGGCACTTTTATAAAATTGCAAAGTGGGCCGTTTCTGAAGGCGGAACTATAGACAGACTTTACAATGACAACATCAAGAAGACGAAGATTATCGTCCCATACCCGAGCGACCCAAAGAAATCGCTTGCAGAGCAAGCCCGCGTCGTCGCCATCCTCGACAAATTCGACGCCCTGACCAACTCCATCACCGAAGGCTTGCCGCGCGAAATCGAATTGCGCCAGAAGCAATACGCGTATTACCGAGATCTGCTGCTGAACTTCCCCAAACCAGAAACCGCTTCGGCCGCCAGTGCGTAAAGGGATACGCCCATGCCAAAACAACCGCTCACCCTGCGCGACCAAACCACGGAATTCCTGCTCTACACCGCGCCAAATGGCGCGATCAAGGTGGAGGTTCTGCTTGCCGACGAGACCCTTTGGCTGACCCAGAAGCGCATGGCGGAGTTGTTCGGCGTGGGCGTGCCTGCCGTCTCCAAGCACCTGAAAAATATCTTTGAAAGCAATGAGTTAGACCCTGATTCAGTTATTTCCATTTTGGAAACAACTGCCGAAGACGGCAAGAAGTACCAGACCCAGTACTACAACCTCGATGCGGTGATCTCGGTGGGCTACCGCGTCAATTCGGCGCAGGCTACCCAGTTTCGTATCTGGGCCACCCAGCTGATCAAGGAGTACATCATCAAGGGCTTCGCCATGGATGATGAGCGGCTGAAAAATGGCCGCTACTTTGGCAAGGACTATTTCCGCGAACTGCTGGAGCGGGTGCGCTCGATCCGTGCCAGCAAGCCCCTGATGGGCATGACCACCTACAAGAACGCACCGGATGGCCGGGTCGTGAAATCCGATTCACTGGTGGCGAAAAATTACTTGAGCGAAGCTGAAATCCGGAAACTGGAGCGGACCGTTTCCGCTTTTTTCGATTACATCGAGGGCATCATCGAGCGGCGCAACACCTTCACGATGGAGAGCTTTGCCGCAAGCGTGGACAAGTTTCTGTCCTTCAACGAATACCGGATTCTGGAAGGCTACGGCAAAGCTACCTGCCTGCCTGCAAGCAGAGCAGAAAGCCGTTGCCGAGTATGAGAAGTTCAACAAGCAGCAGCGCATCGAATCCGATTTCGATCGCACTGTGAAGAAGCTGCTGAAAAGGAAGGACGCCAAAGAATGAGCGACTACAAAACCATCGCCGAGTCCAGAAATTTCATCGTGCTGGACAGGTACGAGCGGGAATGGAAGGTTGCCGAGAACTACCAGAGTGAAAGCGATCTGGAGCGCGAACTGATCCAGGATCTGGTCAATCAGGGCTACGAGTTTGCTTCGTTCATCAAGACGCCCGCCGACTTGCTGGCCAACGTGCGCGTGCAATTGCAGGCACTCAACGCCGTTCAGTTCGCCGAGGGAGAATGGTTGCGCTTTGTGGAAACCTGGCTGGACAAGCCCAGTGATGGCATCGTCGAGAAGACCCGCAAGATTCACGACGACTACATCCACGACTTTGTCTTTGACGACGGGCGCATCCAGAACATCTACCTGCTGGACAAGAAGAACATCGCCCGCAACAAGGTGCAGGTGATCAAGCAGTTCGAGCAGACGGGCAGCCACGCCAACCGCTACGACGTGACGATTCTGGTCAATGGTCTGCCGCTGGTGCAGGTGGAATTGAAGAAGCGCGGCGTGGCTATCCGCGAAGCCTTCAACCAAGTGCACCGCTACAGCAAGGAGAGCTTCAACAGCGATCAATCCTTGTTCAAGTTCCTGCAGCTGTTCGTGATCTCCAACGGCACCGACAGCCGCTACTTCGCCAACACCACGCAGCGCAACAAGAACAGCTTCGACTTCACCATGAACTGGGCGAAGTCGGACAACACGCTGATCAAGGACCTGAAGGACTTCACGGCAACGTTCTTCCAGAAACACACGTTGCTCAATGTGCTGCTGCATTACTCGGTGTTCGATGTCAGCAACACGCTGCTGGTGATGCGCCCGTACCAGATCGCCGCCACGGAACGCATTCTGTGGAAGATCAAGAGTAGCCACCACGCCAAGAGCTGGAGCAACACCGAAAGCGGTGGCTTCATCTGGCACACCACCGGTTCGGGCAAGACGCTGACCAGCTTCAAGGCGGCGCGCCTGGCCACCGAGCTGGACTTCATCGACAAGGTGTTCTTCGTGGTGGACCGCAAGGATCTGGACTACCAGACCATGAAGGAGTACCAGCGCTTCTCGCCGGACAGCGTCAATGGCTCGGACAGCACGGCAGGCCTGAAGCGCAATCTGGAGAAGGATGACAACAAGATTGTCGTCACCACCATCCAGAAGCTCAACAACCTGATGAAGAGCGAGGCGGACTTGCCCATTTACGGCAAGCAGGTGGTGTTCATCTTCGACGAGTGCCATCGCAGCCAGTTTGGCGAAGCGCAGAAGAATCTGAAGAAGAAGTTCAAAAAGTTCTGCCAGTTCGGCTTCACCGGCACGCCCATCTTCCCGGAGAACGCCTTGGGTGCCGAGACCACGGCCAGCGTGTTCGGCCGCGAGCTGCACTCGTACGTGATCACCGATGCGATCCGCGACGAGAAGGTGTTGAAGTTCAAGGTGGACTACAACGATGTTCGCCCGCAGTTCAAGGCCATCGAGACCGAGCAGGACGAGAAGAAGCTGAGTGCAGCCGAGAACAAGCAAGCCCTGTTGCACCCGGACCGCATCCGCGAGATCACCCAGTACATCCTGAACAACTTCCGGCAGAAGACCCACCGCCTGCAAGCAGGCAACAAGGGCTTCAATGCCATGTTTGCGGTCAGCAGTGTGGATGCTGCCAAGCTGTACTACGAATGCTTCAGGGACCTGCAAAAGGCCAGCGACAAACCGCTGAAGGTGGCCACCATCTTCTCGTTCGCTGCCAACGAGGAACAGGACGCGATCGGCGACATCCAGGACGAGAGCTTTGATGTGTCCGCCATGAACAGCAGTGCCAAGGAGTTCCTGGGCGCCGCCATCGCCGATTACAACGCGCTGTTCAAGACCAACTTCAGCGTGGACAGCAACGGCTTCCAGAACTACTACCGCGACCTGGCCAAGCAGGTCAAAGCCAAGGAGATCGACCTGCTCATCGTGGTGGGCATGTTCCTGACCGGATTTGATGCGCCCACGCTCAACACGCTGTTTGTCGACAAGAACCTGCGCTTCCACGGGCTGATGCAGGCCTACTCGCGTACCAACCGCATCTTTGACGCCACCAAGACCTTCGGCAACATCGTCACCTTCCGCGACTTGGAGCAGGCGACCATCGACGCCATCACCCTGTTCGGCGACAAGAACACCAAGAACGTGGTGCTGGAGAAGAGCTACAAGGAGTACATGGAGGGCTTCACCGACGCGACCACGGGTGAGGCACGGCGAGGTTTCATGGATGTGGTGAAGGAACTCGAAGCACGCTTTCCGGACCCCGCCGCCATTGAGAAAGAAGCTGACAAGAAAGCCTTTGCCAAGCTGTTTGGCGAATACCTGCGCGTGGAGAACGTGCTGCAGAACTACGACGAGTTCACCAGCCTGAAGGCGCTGCAAGGCGTCGACATGGCTGACGCTGCAGCGGTAGAGGCGTTCAAGGCCAAGCACTACCTGAGCGATGAAGCTCTGACCGAGTTGCAAGCCATCCCTCTGCCGTCGGAGCGCAAGGTTCAGGACTACCGGTCAACCTACAACGATGTGCGCGACTGGCTGCGCCGTGAGAAGGCCGGGGCCGAGAAGGAGCAGTCGACCGTCGACTGGGATGACGTGGTTTTTGAGGTGGACCTGCTGAAATCGCAGGAGATCAACTTGGACTACATCCTGGAGCTGATCTTCGAGCACAACAAGAAGATCAGGAGCAAGTCGGAACTGGTGGAGGAAATGCGGCGCGTGATACGTGCCAGCCTTGGCCAGCGCGCAAAAGAAAGCCTGGTGGTCGACTTCATCAATCAGACAGACCTGGACAAGATTGGCGACAAGGCCAGCGTGATGGATGCCTTCTACACCTTCGCACAGGCGGAGCAACAACGTGAAGCGCAGGCGTTGATCACCTCCGAGAGCCTCAACGCCGAGGCTGCCAAACGCTACATCACCACCTCACTCAAGCGCGAATTCGCCAGCGAGAACGGTACGGAACTGAATGCGCTTTTACCCAAAATGAGCCCACTCAATCCGAACTATCTGGCCAAAAAGCAAAGCGTGTTCCAGAAGATCGCCGCATTTGTCGAAAAATTCAAAGGCGTGGGCGGGAATATCTAGGAAGCGGCCGGATAAAGGCTCCAGCCGCGTGACGACTCCATCGGCCTGCACGGTGCAGAAGGTACCCCGCACCATCGACAGGCTCAGGCAAGCAGGCCCGCTTCCACCAGCGCCGTCTCGACCAGCGGTTGATGCGCGGCTTCCAGCTCGGTCATCGGCAGGCGCAAGGTGCCGCCACACAAGCCCAGCCGCGCTGCGGCCCACTTCACCGGGATGGGATTGGCTTCGACGAAGAGGCGCTTGTGCAGCGGCAGCAGGCGCATCTGGATGGCCATTGCCGCTGCCGCGTCGCCGGACAGCGCGGCCATGCACAGCTCGTGCATCAGGCGCGGGGCAAGGTTGGCGGTGACGCTGACGTTGCCGTCGCCGCCCAGCAGCATCAACGCGACGGCGGTGGCGTCGTCGCCGGAATACACGCCGAAGCCGGCCGGGCGCTCGCGGATCAGCCATTGCGCGCGCTCGATGTTGCCGGTGGCTTCCTTGATGCCGACGATGCCGGGCAGCTGCGCCAGCCGCAGCACGGTGTCGTGCTGCAGGTCGGCCACCGAGCGGCCGGGCACGTTGTACAGGTAGATCGGCAGGTCGCCCACCGCATCGGCGATGGCGGCGAAGTGGCGGTACTGCCCTTCCTGAGTGGGCTTGTTGTAGTACGGCACCACCTGCAACTGGCTGTCGGCACCGACTGCGCGCGCATATTTGGCCAGCGTGATCGCCTCGGCGGTGGAATTGGCGCCGCAGCCTGCCATCACCGGCACGCGCCCGGCGGCCTGCTCGACCGCGACCCGGATCACCTCGCAATGCTCGGCCACGTCCAGCGTGGGCGACTCGCCGGTGGTGCCGACCACGCTGATGCAATCGCTGCCCTCGGCCACGTGCCAGTCCACCAGTTTGCGCAGCGCGGCGTAGTCGATGCTGCCGTCCGCATGCAGCGGGGTGACGAGGGCGACGATGCTGCCGCGCAGGGCGACGGTCTGTGCTGCCATGACGATGCCGTAGAGGAAAGGGATGCCGATTCTAGCGCCCCGCCCCGGCCCCATGCCTTGGCCGGTTCAGACGGTGCGGCGCGCGCGCCAAGCGCCCTCGCCGGCGAACAGCAGCAGGCCGGCCCAGATTGCGGCAAACCCCACCGCATGCGCGGCGTCGAAGGGTTCGCGGAACACCAGCACGCCGATCAGGAACTGCAGCGTCGGCGCGATGTACTGGAACAGGCCCACCAGCGACAACGGAATGCGGCGCACGCCGTAGGCGAAACCGATCAGCGGCAAGGCCGTGACCGCACCACCGAGTACCAGCAGCAGATCCGCACCAAAACTCCAGCCGCCGAGTGCGGACGGCGCGAGGAAGCCGCCGCCGTGACCGGCTTCGCACCAGCCCAGAAACACCAGCGCCGGCAGGAACAGGAACACGCTCTCCGCACCCAGCCCGGCCACCGCATCCACCGCCACCAGCTTGCGGAACAAGCCGTACAGGCCGAACGAAGCCGCCAGCCCCAGCGCGATCCACGGCGCGCGCCCGGCCTGCCAGGTCAGCCATGCCACGCCCAGTGCGGCGCAGGCC
>DMID01000232.1:9148-10932 GCA_003449195.1 Lysobacteraceae bacterium
GACCACGTGGCCGGCATTGACCGCCCAGATGTACAGGCCCCAGTTGAACGCGATCAGCACGCTGGTCAACGCCAGCGTCGGCAACACGCGCGGCCGCGCCGCCAGCGCGCGCCACCAGCGCAGGCCCTGCGTCGCGCCCAGCCAACCAGCCACTAGCAACGCGCTCCAGACGATGCGGTGGGCGATGATCTGCAGCGACGGCACCTGCGCCAGCAGCCGCCAATAGAGCGGGAACAGGCCCCATACGACAAACGCGCCGACGGTAGCCGCCACGCCCGCGCGGTCCAGCCGATTGTCCATGCCCGGCGTGCTCACTTGCCACGCCCCAGCCGAGCCAGGCTGATGACGACCACGCCCAGCAGGATCACCGCCATCGCGCCGAGCTCGCGCGCATCGACATGTTCGCCGGCCAGCGCGATGCCCAACCCCACCGCGATCACCGGGTTCACGTAGGCATAGCTGCCCATCAGCGCCGGGCGCACGCGCGGCAGCAGCCACACGTAGGCGCTGAACGCGATGATCGAACCGAACACCACCAGATACGCCACCGACGCGATGCCGGCGGGCGTGGGCAAGGCAACGAAGCGCTCACCGCTCAGCAGAGCGGTCGGCAACAGCGCCGCGCCGCCGCACAGCATCTGCATGGCCGCGTTCATGAACGGCGGTGCCAACGGTTTGCCGCGGCTCCACACCGACCCCCAGCTCCACGACACCGATGCCACGATCAGCGCCAGCATGCCGACCATGCTGGCCGTCATCGCCGCACTGCCGGCGTTGAGCCAGACCACGCCGGCAAAGCCGATCAACAGGCCAATCCATTCGATGCGCGACGGCCGCTCGCCGCGCATCGCCGAAAACAGGCCGATCCACAACGGCACCGACGCGATCGCCACCGCCGCCAGGCCTGACGACACCGTCTGCTCGGCGATGCACACCAGCCCGTTGCCGAAGCCCAGCAGCAGCACCCCCATCACCGCGCTGTAGCCCCACTGCGCGCGGGTCGGCGCGGCCATCCCGCGCAGGCGCAGCACCGCATACATCAGCGCACCGGCAATGAGGAAGCGGATGCCGGCCATCAGCAGCGGCGGGAAACCGCCTTCCAGTGCAAAACGGATGGCCAGATACGTGGAGCCCCAGACGACGTAAACCAGCGACAGGGCGATCAGGACGGCAAGGCCGCCACGCGCGGGCGCGGAAGCAGAAGCGGAAGACATGGGGGGAACCGCAGGAACGGGACGGTGCGCCATTCTAGGCCAGCCTCAAACGCGGGGAAGCGGCACGGCCGGGACGCCGCCATGACGCTTCCGCAACACCGGGCATCCGCCCCCCGGCTTGGCCCTTCCGAAACGAAACGAGGCCGGGAGTCCCGGCCTCGTTGTCTCTGCAACCATCCGTCTGCGAGCGGCAGTCAGTCCGCCCAGCGCCCCGGGCCGGTGGACTTGGGCAGCACCTGTGCCGACAGCGGGCGGTCCTGCGCCAGCAGGCCGATCGCATCGCCGAGAATCGCGGCGGATTCGCGCAGCAGCGGATCCGGGCGCTCGTCGGCAAGCTTCTCGCGCGCGGCGTCCTTGACGATGTCGCGCTCGCTGTAGGCCAGGCCATCGTCGGCACCATCGTCGGCCAGCGGATCCAGGGCCAGGCCCAGTTGCTTGCGCATGGCCTGACGCTCCTTGCGCTGCGCATCCTGCTTGTCGCGTTCGGCACGGCGGTCGGCTTCATTCAGCGACACCCACTTTTTCGCCGCTTCGGTGCGGAAACGCTCCACGTCCTCTTCCCACCACTGG
>DMID01000232.1:11008-11140 GCA_003449195.1 Lysobacteraceae bacterium
CCCACCACTGGAACTCGCGGTCCTTGGCCACCCGCGTCGCATGCAGGCTGTCCAGGCGCGGCAGCAGCGGGGCGAAATTGCCGTACTGCGGGTGTGGCACCGCGGCGATCCGGGTCCACGGCAAGGCATTGT
>DMID01000252.1:0-216 GCA_003449195.1 Lysobacteraceae bacterium
CAGGCGGGCGGGCGAAAGGGGCGACAGGGTAGCGCATCGCATCGACGCCGCCCGCCCGTACCGAGCGGGAGCCGTTGCGCCCGTATCATGGCGTCATGGCCAAACTGTTGTTCAACCTGCGCAACGTGCCCGCCGACGAGGCGGAGGAAGTCCGTGCGCTGCTGCGCGAGCAAGGCTTTGCCGTGCATGAAACGCCACCCAGCCCATGGGGCATCT
>DMID01000252.1:399-790 GCA_003449195.1 Lysobacteraceae bacterium
GGCCGGGGCGATCTGGCTGGACGATGCCGCCGGGCACGCGCGCGCCAGGGCCTGCCTCGATGCCTACCAACGGCAGCGCCATGCCCGTGCAGCGGCCGAACGCGAGGCCGAACGGCGTGCCGGCACCGCCGAAACCTTCCTCGGCAATCTGCGCGCGCGGCCGGTGCAGACGCTGGCCGTGTTGTTGGCGATGGCAGGCATCGTCGCGCTGGTGCTGGCCTTGCCATGGTGGTTTCTGTCGCGTTGAGCGGGGCTCCCACTCGGCAGCTGTCGGCGGGCCGTTACAATGGCCGCATGATCCTCAACAGCGCCGCCTACCACTTCGTCGCCATCGACGACCCGCAAAACCTCGTCGACACCTTGCGCGAACGGGCCGAATCGGCCGGGCTGC